>JBKJLJ010000139.1:0-4062 GCA_046597015.1 Bryobacteraceae bacterium | reverse complement strand
CTCCGAGCGATCTGTTCGGAGTGTGTCCCAACAACGATAAAAACTGCCAAAACGGAACGATTAAGGCCGTTAAACCCCCTACTTGACACAGGGTGCTCTCATAGGTGAATAGAATTTGGCGGGGAGCGAAAAATCAAAGCTCTGGCCGTAATGCATTCATTCGAGGGGAGTTATCGACTGCGCTCGCTAGCGCTAGGAGAGGGTGCCTCCGTGGGCGGAGATTTCCGGTTATACTCCCCAAATGCGATTGCTCTGGATTCTGATCCCCCTCACGATGGCGAATTTGCAGGCGGAGACCTATTACCGCACCTTTTACAACAAGCATCCGGTGAAGCAGCGGATTAAGCAGGGGGAGATTGTGGCCACGCGGACGCTCGATTCGAGCGGTAAGGACCATACCGGCGCCGAGGTAACGGACGGGCCGAATCCTTTGACAGGGCCATTTTATGTGGAAGGCGCCGAGCCGGGCGATGCGCTGGTCATTGAATTCCGAAAAGTTCGTTTGAACCGGGATTGGGGATACTCCGGCTACCGGCTGGGACTCTTTGCGATGACGCCCGAGTATATCGAGAAGACGTATCCGCCGATTTACAAGCGGGATCTGGTAAGGAAAGGGTTTGCGCATTACGTACCTTGGGATCTGGACCGGGAGAAGGGAATGGTTCGTTTGCGGGAGCCGGGGAGCAAGGCGGTGGTGATGGAGTTTCCGGCGAAACCAATGCTGGGGTGTGTGGGCGTGGCGGCGGCGGGAGATTGGGCGCCGACCTCGAGTCCGTCGGGGCCGTATGGGGGCAATTTGGACTACAACCGGATTGGCGAAGGGGCGACCTTGATCTTGCCTGTCTACCATCCGGGGGCGCGTTTGTTTTTGGGTGACGGGCATGCTCTGCAGGGCGATGGGGAGCCGACCGGGAATGGGGTGGAGACGTCGATGGACGTCGAGTTTTCGGTGCGTGTCCGGAAGGGGGTGCCGTTGACCGGGCCGCGGGTGGAGACGGCGGAAGCGATTATCAGCATCGGTTCTCAGCCGGAGTTTCAGAGTTCACTCGATCGGGCGCTCGAGATGGCGACGACGGACATGGTTCAGTACCTGATGACCGAGCACGGTTTGGAAGAGTGGGCCGCGCATTTGATGATCGCCTTTCAGGGGAAGTATGAGGTGGTGACGGCCCGGGGGTCGATGGCGCTGCTGATTCCGCGGGCGTCGTTGAGAAAGCGGTGACGAGGGGAGGAGTGGGTCGATTTGCTTGATCAACGCCGGCGGAACTGAGCGACGGCATGTGTGGTCCAGTAGATCGAGCCGTTCGTTATAGCCGCATGCGGGGCAGGAAACGATTCCGAGGTTGCTTGGGACGATCAACTGCCCCCGATTCTGTTTTTCCGAGTAACGCTGTCCCGGAACGCGCGCACAACGGACACGGTTGCGGCTTCTGAGGGGGAAGAGTTTCTGGATTGACGGGGGCCGCAACCGGCCTGTACTACTAATGTCTGGAATCTTCTCTTCGCGCAAAGATTTTTATTCAGGCGGCAACCCCCAGTGCTGTGAGTTGGGAGACTTTGGCATTCCAGGCGGCGAACAATGCGGCAAGTATTTTCCGGCCCCGTTCGGTGATCTGATAGCGGTGAGTCTTTGGAACCTTCTGAATCAACCCATGGGCGCGTAGCATGCGAAGCTGCCGGCTCACCCACGCACTTCGCTGTCGTTTCTCTTTGTCCGTACCGGGCGCTTTATCAAACAGCAGTTTTTGAAGATCCCGGTTCCTCGCCCCCTGTAAAAGAAAGTCTCCGCGGTTGACCGCGAGCAATAGCGCATTATCTTTGCCGAACGGCTGGAGCCCGCGGATCGATTGTCCGTTCCACTGTTTCCGTTCATTGAGCTGTTCTACCAACTCCTGAACCGTGCTGTTCTCGTCTACTTGAGCCATGGCGTCCATATAGCGGTCCACCGCCCGGCCCGACACCTCCGCTAGCCGATGCAGGTCCGCAATTCCTTTCCGCATCGGCCGCCATGCCAGTTTACCGTCCGGTTCCCCTTCTTTGGGCCGGTAAGTCTTAAGGTCGCTCACGTCCAACGTCGTGGCCTCAAAGCGCAACACGTTTCCCAGGGAGGTGAAGGCTTTGTCGTATGCCTTCAACGAGTTACTATTGACGCGATGCTTGATCCGTATCCCCTCCTCCCGCTTCTTCATATCCATGACAACCTCGCCGTTAAAGCTCTCCGGAACCAGTCCGTCCAGCCGAACGCGCCGTCCCATGTAGCGCATGACATCGGTGCACGACAGGGCCGTCATGGAGTGACGCACCATCCGCTCGTAGAGCTTGTGCAGACGCTCGCCGTCCCGGAAGACCATATCAGTGGCCCATTCCGCTTGATAGGTTGACCAGTAATAGTCGGCCTCCCACTTGTTCAGAATCTCTTGCCGTGCCGGGTTGATCTGTGCCGCAATCCCGTCCAGCAACTGCGGCCAGTTCGCTTTCAGTTGTTGCTCCAGAAGGCCCTGGGCCTTCTTCCATTCCTTCACCCAGACCAAACAATTGTCGTGTTTGGCATACGGTGCTTGCAGCAGATCCAACTGCCGCGCCAGCCACTCGCGGCCGTTCAAACAGATCTGGATCGAGAACGGAAACCAGGTTTGGATCCGGGCGTTCAACCAGCCGAAGACTGGGTGCAACTGGTAGTGGTAGAGGTGCATGCACTTCCTTTGCCGGCTCTTCAACTCCAGTTGTTTGATGTTGCTGTTGCGATAGACTTCAAAACTGGCGCAAGGCTCGATGGATCGCAGCACGCAGACTAATCCGTCCTGGATCCCGTCGGCTTTGGCGATCTTCCGCGCCATGCCTTCCTTGTCGATCCGGCTCGACTGCAAGTACTCAATCGGACGCCCCTTCTGCTTGGCCGCTTCCAGCGACGCTTCCTCCAAACGCTTACTCGCCTTCTCGGCATACGTGCCGAAATCCTTCAACAATACCCCGTTCAAGGTCCGGCACTTGTCCATCCCCTGGGCATAAGCGATGGACCGCAGCGAACCTCGAAATACCACCCGGTCAAATCCCGTCAACCACCCGCTGATCTCGTCCCGGTACTTCGCGATAAACTCATTCATGGCGTTCTCCTCTATTCGTTCGATTCCTTCAGACAAATCAATCGTACGGTAATGGGAGGACGCCATTTTGGTTGCGGCTATGCCGCGCTAGGCGCTGTCCAGGAACGCGCGCACAACGGACACGGTTGCGGCTTCTGAGGGGGGAGAGTTGCTGGATTGACGGGGGCCCAGAAGGACGGTTAGTCCTTCCCCTGATTTTCGTGTTACCGACGTGGATAGTGCGATGGGGACGGAAGGAATTTCTTCCCAAATGGGGTTTTGCCTCGCCCGGTCGCTGGCGCCGGGACGCGACCGAAGCGGGACTTCCGCGATGGATCGGCCATCGGTGGAGACGCTATGGGCGGCGGTGGAATTGGGCAGCCGTTAGAATCCGAACCGGAGCGCGAATTGGATTTGGCGGTTGGAACGCTGCGTGGATGTAATGGTACCTGCGCCGCCTACTCCGATGGTGGCGGCGGGCAGACCGAACTGGGGATGGTTCATCGCGTTGAAGAACTCGGCGCGGAATTGGAGGCTGCGTGTCTCACGGAAAACGAACTTCTTAGCAGCGGACATGTCGACATTGAGGATGCCCGGACCGCGTAGGGTATTCCGCCCGAGCGTACCCCAGGTGAAGGCCGCTGGGGTTGTGAACGCGGCGGTATTGAACCACCGATTAATCGACTGATCGCTGACCTTGGGGTCGACCCCAGGGACGGGATTAGCCCGCGAACCGGCACCCGTATTGGAGGGTGAACCGGGAACGGTGGCGGTGAAGGGCAGTCCGCTTTGGACCACCAGCAGACCACCCAACTCCCAGTTGGCGACGAGGTACTTGAGCGGTGAGGTCATTTTAGAGCCGAACGGGATTTGGTAACTGCTGGCAAGGTTGACGCGATGGCGTGTGTCGGCGTTGGAGCTTGCCCAATCGCCACGACGGTTACGGGGATCCTGGGGGATGGGTCCGTTGGCTCCGCCG
>JBKJLJ010000093.1:0-6729 GCA_046597015.1 Bryobacteraceae bacterium | reverse complement strand
CGCAGACCGGAACTGAACTCGCTAAAAAGGATGACGCCTTCCGCATTCCAGGCTGCTCCGTGAGCACTCGACACGTCACAAATGGCCTGCACCGGTCCGCCAGTCGCCTGAATCTTCTTGAGTTTTCCCCCAGCGAAGAAACCGATCCAACGGCTGTCAGGCGACCAGGACGGCTGCTCCGCCTGCTCCGTCCCGCCCAGCGGCTGCGCCGTGGCGGCGTTTAGCGAACGCACCCAGAGTTGCCGCTTGCCCTCGGAGATTGCTGTGAATGCCAGCAGCTTCCCGTCCGGCGACAGCGCCGTTTCCTGGAAGGTGGCCTTCTCCGGGGGATTGATCGACACGACGCGTACCGGCAGTTCCGGCACGGATTGGCGGAAGTAGGCAAACGATACCGCCAGTAGGGCCAGGCAGGCCGCGGCGGCGATTCCCCACGGCCAGTAGTTTGCTTTCCCGGCTGCTTTGGGCTGCGGCCCGTAGCAGTCGATCGCTATTCGAGCCTCTCCGATGTGCTGCAGACGGGTTTTCAGATTGCGATCGAGGCAGCGACCGATGAGTTGGCGAATAGGGCCCTCTGGGATTTTGGTGAGGTCGATGTCGGCGCGGAGCACGTCGGCGAGAGTATGGGAAATGGTCTCTCCGTCGAAGAGTCTCGACCCGGTGAGGAGCTCATAGAGGACCACCCCGAAGCTCCAGATATCCGCCCGGCGATCGACCGGCTTCCCCGCCGCCTGCTCCGGAGACATATACCCGGCGGTGCCAAGGATCAGCCCCGCCTCGGTCGCTCGCATCGTAAGGGTTGGGGAGTCGGCACCGGAACCCGTCGTCCGCTCGACAGACTTAGCGAGGCCGAAGTCGAGGACCTTCACCACCCCTTCCGGCGTCAGCTTAATATTGCCCGGTTTCAGGTCCCGGTGGATGATCCCTTTCTCGTGCGCGGCCTCAAGCGCCTCCGCGATCTGCCGAGCAATCGGCAGAAGTTCCTTAACCGCAACTGGGCCCTTAAGCGTTTCCCCCTCCACCAACTCCATCACAATCGCGTTGCCTTCTAAACCATAGATAGCCGCAATATTCGGATGATTCAGAGCAGCCAGCGCCTGCGCCTCCCGCTGGAAACGAGCCAGGTAATCGGCGTCATTCGCCAGCCCCGGCGGCAGAACCTTGATCGCGACCTCCCGGTTCAGCTTAGGGTCCCGCGCGCGGTACACCTCGCCCATCCCCCCAGCGCCCAGAGGGGAAACGACTTCGTAATTGCCGAGTTTGTCGCCAGGGTTCAGAGCCATCGGATCAGAGCTATGTTACCGCTTCGCCGCGGCGAGCCAGTTTTGGATGACCGTGAGAGACCGGTTGGCGTCTGCTTCCACCGTCCCCTCCAGCGGAATCAGGAAGCGCTTACCGTCGGCGCTGACGGCGTAGCGTTCCACCGGTTCTTGAATGCGCGTCTCAAACAGCCGCCGGGGAGTGGCCGATTGGAAGGCGGGTCCGGCGGTGACATCCGCCGCCAGCAGAGTGCCGCTATCGGTCAGCCAGAAGAGCTCCTTGCCATCCCTCCGCCACTTGGGTCTGTTTCCCCCGTCCTTCGAGACCTGCCACTTGGCCCCCGTTGTCGGATACGGCTGCACATAGACTTCGTACCTTCCGGACTCATCGGAGCTATAGGCAATCCATTTTCCATCCGGCGAAAACGCTCCGTCGCGCTCATTGAACTCCGTCCGCAGGAACACAACCGGCTTCCGCTCGCCTTGCATCGGTAGAACCCATAGATCCGCTTTCGTCTTCGGATCCGCTTCGTAGTACAGCAGCAACCGGCCATCGGCGGACCAACTGGAAGGCCACTTACTACTCGCCGATTTCAGCAGCAGTTCCTCCTGGCCTGCGCCACTCGTGTTCTTCATGTACAAATCAAATTGCCCCTCTCGATTGGATTGGAACGCAATTCGGCTCCCATCCGGAGACCAGATTGGATTGCTGTCGCTAGCCGGGTGGAACGTGAAGCGCGTCGCCAGGCCGCGCGCCAGATCCCGCACCCAAATATCTATGTTCGAGCCACTCAGACTGCGGTATGCCACCTGTTTTTCGTCAGGCGACAGCGCCACTCGATTGAAGTCATCGACCGGCTCTCCGACGGTTTCGAGTATAGCCCCAGCACGGTCCATCCACGTAAACTGGCTGGTTGCTCCTCCGCCCGAGGAATAGGCTAGCAGCCCTGTGCCTGCTACCGAATATCGGCCCCGAGCGACCCGTGAATCCGAACCCACCTTCTCTGCTACCGGAAAGGCCTCGCCCGTCAGGGCACCCCGTTCCGCATCCAGCCGCTGCGCCAGCAGAGTCCCTTGCCGTAGGAACAACAGATAACCCTCCCCTGCCGGACCCAGCGCATAACTAGCGCCAACCGCATCCCCCACCAGGCGCGTCCGCTCGGCCGTATCCAAAGCGCCTAGGTAGATGCCCGCCGTGTTCGGAACAGTCCCATTGATCAGATACAGGTAGCGGCGACCGCCGGGCAAGAACACCGGTCTCCGGTGATTGCCTTCGCCTCGCGCCGGGTCTAACGTCGTGACCGCGACGGGAGTTCCTCCTTGCGCCGGCACGCGGTAGAGCCCGGAAGCGTAGTCCGCAAAGAGAATCACACCTTCATCGCTCCAAGATCCTCCGCGAGGAGTCGTCGTGGCGCAAATGACCTGCACCGGTCCGCCGGTGGCCTGAATCTTACTCAGTTTCCCCCTATGGTAGAAGCCGATCCAACGACTATCGGGCGACCAAAACGGATCCACTGCCTGTTCGGTTCCGGCCAGCGGCTGTGCCGTGTCGGCGTCTAGCGAACGCACCCAGAGTTGCCGCTTTCCTTCGGAGGTTGCCGTGAAGGCAAGCAGCTTGCCGTCCGGTGAGAGGGCGGTGTCCTGGAAGGTGGCCTTCTCCGGGGGAAGAATCGACATAACGCGTACCGGCAACTCGGGCGCGGATTGGCGCAAGTAGGCAAACGATACCGCCAACAGGGCGAGGCAGGCCGCGGCGGCGATTCCCCACGGCCAGTGGTTTGCTTTCCCGACTGCCTTAGGCTGCGTGCCGTAGTAGTGGTCGATGATGTAGCGGGCTTCGGAGATGTGGGAGAGGCGGTCTTTGAGATTGCGGTCGAGGCAACGGCCGATGAGTCGGCGAATAGGACCCTCTGGGATTTTGGTGAGGTCGATGTCAGCGCGGAGCACGTCGGCGAGGGTATGAGAGATCGTCTCGCCGTCGAACAATCTTGAGCCGGTGAGAAGTTCGTAGAGGACTACGCCGAAGCTCCAGATATCCGCGCGGCGGTCGACCGGCTTCCCCGCCGCCTGCTCCGGCGACATATACCCAGCGGTACCAAGGATCAGCCCCGCCTCGGTCGCTCGCATCGTAAGGGTTGGGGAGTCGGCCCCCGAACCCGTCGTCCGCTCGACCGACTTAGCAAGGCCGAAGTCGAGGACCTTGACGACGCCTTCCGGCGTAAGCTTAATGTTGCCCGGTTTCAAGTCCCGGTGGATGATCCCCTTCTCGTGGGCGGCCTCAAGAGCCTCCGCGATCTGCCGAGCGATCGGGAGAAGCTCCTTAATCGCGACTGGGCCCTTAAGCGTTTCCCCTTCCACCAATTCCATCACAATCGCGTTGCCTTCTAACCCATAGATAGCCGCGATATTCGGATGATTCAGCGCAGCCAGCGCCTGCGCCTCCCGCTGGAAGCGAGCCAGATAATCGGCGTCATTTGCCAGCGCCGGCGGAAGCACTTTGATGGCGACCTCTCGGTTCAGCTTAGGGTCCCGAGCACGGTAGACCTCCCCCATCCCTCCAGCCCCAAGCGGCGAAAGAATTTCGTAATTACCGAGTTTGTCACCTGGATTCAGAGCCATCGGATCAGAGCTATCTTACCGCTTCGCCGCCGCGAGCCATTTTTCGAACGCCTGGTTCACTAAAGCTCAACCAAGTGCAGCCCCTCGAAAAGGCGGAAGTCCCGGTCAAAGTTCTCTAACGCTGCACCGTTTTGAATCGCCAGCGCCGCCAGATGGGCGTCGGTCCATGCCCGCCCCCGAATGCCGGTGATGGATTCCAAGTCTGCGATCTCCCAGGGGAATGCCAGTGAGCAGCTCCCCATTTTAAAAGTCCTAGATGTAAAGCAGGTTTTGAAACTTGGCATGGGCTTGGCCAGTCCATCCCCGAGTCCCCTAAAAAATATACTTCAGCGCAAACTGCACCTGCCGCCCAGCGCCAGCGCTTAGAATCCGGCCCGCGTTGGGGCTCGCGATGTTGGTCGTCGGGTTGCCCAGGGTCACCCAATTGGCCGCATTAAAGAACTCGGCGCGGAACTGCAGCTTGTGCTGCTCGCGGATCGGGAAACTCTTGAACAGCGAAAGATTAAACGTCCGGTCGCTGGGGCCGTAAAGCGAATTCCGGCCCAGCGTGCCGATCAACCCCGGAGCAGCGGCCGTAAAGGCGGCCGGATTGAAATACCTGGCAATTCTGGCGTCGCGCGTCGCACCGGCACCCGACTGAGCGTCGCCGATCTGGTCCGGCCGGTCATTGCCGTTCCCATCCAAATTCGTGTCGCGACCGGTGGTGAGGGTCAGCGGTGACCCGCTTTGCAGCCGCAGGATACCGTTGATCTGCCACCCGCCGATTAGCTTGAAACGCGTCGGATTGGGAAGGTCCCAGACCCACGAGGTGTTCATAACATGACGGACGTCAAAGTTTGAAGGACCATATTCGATCCGGCGATTCTGGTTCTCGACGAGCGTCACATTGCTGGTCCCGGTGATGTCGATGCTGGATTCATCGAGCGACTTTGCCCAAGTGTAGTTCGCCAGGACCGTGAAGCTCTTGGCAAAACGGCGATTGAAGCTCAGTTGCAGAGAGTTGTAATTTGAGTTGGCGCCACTTTCGATGCTGGTGATCGCCGCGAAACTGGAAGGAAGGTAAGGGCGGCGCTGGTTCACGTTGCCCGTCGTCGCACCGGCGCGGAAGATCGGCGCGTTCAGGTCCCGCATGTAAGGCAATTTCCGCGCGATGTTCCCGACGTAGGCTGCCGTGATCGAAGACCCCCGGCCGATTTGCTGCTCGACCGAAAAGCTGAACTGCTGAATGTAAGGGTTGCGGAAGCTGCCATCAATGGCGCTCACCGTCGTGGGGAGGGCGAAGCGGGGGTTGGCCGCATCAAACTTAAACGGGAACGGGCTGCCGCCCGGAGTGGCGGAGTAGGGGTCCACAAGGGAAGGCGTGTTGAGCACCGTGAAATCGATCAGCCAGGGCTGGCCTTGCATGTTGGAACTCCAATTGGCGTAGCCGGTGGAGTAGTAAATGCCCCAACCCGCGCGGAGGGCTGTCCTGCCGTTACCGAACACGTCCAAGGCCAGGCCGATACGAGGGGCGAATTCGTTCTTGTCGGTGGGGATGATCGTGTCAGGAATGTTGGGGTCGCCCGGGAACGCCAGTCCAAGAGGGGCCTTGGGAAAGACGGTGGACTGAACGCCGGCGCGGAAGCCGACTAGCTCATTCCGGTGGGACTTATAAGGGGAATTGAGCTCATAGCGCACGCCGAGGTTGAGGGTGAGGCGGCGGGTCAAACGCCAGTCGTCCTGCACAAAGAAATGATACGAACCGGAGTCGAAGTTACGGTCAGTCCCGTTATTCTGGCGAAAGCTGGCGGCGCGGCCGAGCATGAAATCGCCCAGCACGTTCCGCGTCAATTGCGGCATGAAGCGGACTTGGCCGGAGCCGAGCCAGTTGCCGGATTCGACGAAGTTGGTCCAGAGCGCCCAAAAGCCGGCCTTCAACGTATGTGCGCCGCGGGTGTAGGTTGCGGTGTCGGAGAAGTTATGGCTCCGCTGGTCGAACTCCGATTCGCCGAACGTACCCATCTGCCAGCGGCCGGTAATGAAAAGCTGGGGCGGGCGCTGGGGAAGCTTGCCGAGCGTAACTTTGCTGCCGAACTCGGGCCAGGAGTCGCGGACCTGGCTCACGAGCTGGGAGTTGCGGTTATTAAAGCTATAACGGGCCTGGTTGAGAAGGGTGGGCCGGACAATCCAGTCCCAACCGCCCACCCCGTTGTTCTGGCTGAGGTACGTCTGGTTAATGCCGTACTGGGCCACCTGAGTGCTCGAGGCGAAGGGGTCGTAACCAGAGCCACGAACCAGGAACATCGTGCCGTACAGGCGATGGTCGGAGGTGAGTTGGTGGTCGAGGCGGGTAACGTACTGGGGCTCGTCGTTACGCCGGCCGTCGTAAAGCTCCAGTCGGCCATCCGGGGTGTTGGGCAGCGGAACGTATTTCGCGATGATGTTCAGTGCGACGGGGTCGAACCGCGAGACGGGAATCTGGGCGTTCGGGAACGGCGTATTATTGTTATCGGGATCGACGGGGCGCTGCGAGGGGGGAGCGCTGGAAAAATCGCCGCGCCGTTCGGCGGCCGTGGGCGGCAGGGCTGAGTTAACGAAGGCGCTGGTGCGAATTTTCAGGCCCTGGTAGCTGAACAGGAAGAAGGTCTTGTTCTTGCGAATGGGGCCGCCGATCGCCCCGCCGTATTGGTTCTGCCGCAGGGGGCCGACGACCGGCTGAAAGAAATTGCGGGCGTTCAACTTGTCGTTGCGCAGGTATTCGAAGGCCGAACCGTGGAAACGGTTGGTCCCGGACTTAGTCACCACGTTCACGACGGCGCCGGGCGAGCGGCCAAACTCCGCGGAGAAGGTGGGGGTGGGAATACGAAAGTGCTCA
>JBKJLJ010000558.1:0-3017 GCA_046597015.1 Bryobacteraceae bacterium | reverse complement strand
GCTGCGCCAAGTAGTGTGCCATACTCAAGTTGAACATGTTCAACTGAACATGTTCAAAAAAGGAGCCCATCATGTTTGTGGTTCATGTTTACCTCGCTTATCTGGTGTTGTCGATCGCGATCACCGTTTGGGTGGCGCGTACCCTGCACCAAAATGGCCGTCCCTTTCTGCTGGATGCCTTCACCGGCCAAATGGAACTGGCTGACTCGGTCAACCATCTGCTCGTCGTCGGTTTCTATCTCATCAACCTCGGCTGGATGGTGCGCAGCCTCCGCACTTACTACGATGTCGACACCGCCCGCGCCGCCATGGAACTGCTCAGCGAGAAGATCGGCGTCGTCCTCCTCGTTCTCGCGCTAATGCATTTCTTCAACCTGTACCTGTTCGCACGCATTCGCCGCCGGGCCCTGGACCGTTTACGTCCCGCGCCGCCACCGATTCCGCACAGCCATTTCATGGGGGCGCGATGACCAGCCTTACGCTCCACTATGACGCTCAGTGCGGCCTTTGCAGTTCCATGAGGAACTGGATCCAGTCCCAGCGCCACGCTCTGCCGCTGCACTTTCTCCCTAAGCCGGCCGACGAGCGAAATCTAACGGTGATTGCCGACACCGGCGAAGTGTGGCAGGGCGATTCCGCCTGGCTCATGGTGCTGTGGGCGCTCGAGGATTACCGTTCCTGGTCCTATCGCCTCTCGAGCCCTGCTCTACTCCCGATGGCGCGGCAGGCCTTCGCCACGCTCTCCCGCAGCCGGACGCAGCTATCCAGTTGGCTTGGGTTGAAAGCTGACGCTGACCTCATCTACAAGCTCAAGCAGGTCGAACTACCGTCTTGCGATCTTCGATAATTAAAACCATGCGCCAGCAACGTTCCGCTGAAACCCGACTCAAGATTCTTGAAGCCGCGCTCGAACTGTTCCGCGAACGTGGCTTCGCCGAGTCTACGATGCGGGAGATCGCCTCCCGCTCCGGAGTGGCCACCGGCTTAGCCTACTACTACTTCGCATCGAAGGATGCCATTGTCCTCGATTACTATCGTCGCGCCCTGGAAGACCTCGGCCCACTCCTGGAACCGGCTCACCAGAGCAAAAAACTCGAAGACCGGGTCATCGCCATCCTCGATGCCAAGTTCGCCTATTTCGAACCCAACCGCCGGTTCCTCGGCGCGTTGATGAGTAACGCGGCGGACCCGGCCAGTCCTTTGTCTCCCTTCAGCGAACCTTCGCGGCCGATCCGCGAATTCGATTTCGCTCAGTTCCAAAGGGCGCTGGACGAAACCGGCGCCAGCATCCCAAAGGATCTCGCCCCGCACATGGCGAAAATCCTCTGGATGTACCAGATGGGCATGCTGCTGTACTGGATCTACGATCGCTCTGAGGGCCAGTCCCGCGCTCGCCAACTCATCAAACGCTCCATCGGCATGGTCGTCCTTCTGCTCAAACTTTCGAACCTCCCTTTGTTGAAGCCCGCGCGGAAGGCCGTACTCGAACTCGTCGCCATTCTCGAAGGCTGATTGCGAGAGCATAGAAGCAATGCCGGTCCGATCGTTACTGCTCCTTTTGGCCTCGGCCATCTTTGCCTACTCCGCTGAGACTTGGCGACCCGTTCGCGGCGGCATCCTCGGCGGGATCAGCGACCTGGCCCTCGTCGAACACACCCCGGACCACAGCGTCTTCTTTATCGTCCACGACAACAAGGCCCTCAGCGAGCCTCGCGTTGCTCTCATCACCATCGCCGGCCCCAAGCCCGTCACTTACCAGCCCCTCGTCTGGAACTTCGATAAGGACTGCATTGACCTCGAAAGTATCTCGACTCTCCCCGGCCACCCCGGCGAGTTTCTGGCGCTCATCAGCCGCGGCATCGTTTATCACGTCCGCCTTTCCGAGGATCGCAAAACCGTCACGACCCTAGGCCGTTTTAACCTGCCTGAAATCCCTCCTGATCAAAACTTCGAAGGTCTCTGCGTCCAAAGGCTGGACGGCCGCCTGATGCTCGCTTGGGCCGACCGCGGGGCCGACGCCCGTCCCGGCCGCCTCTATTTTGGGGAACTGCATTTGGATAGGGGCTACAAAGTTGAACAAGTTCAATCCACCACCATTCGTGTCCCTTGGCCCACTCAAAACGTGCGGCATGTCGCGGAGATGAAGGTGGATGAAGGGGGCGTCCTCTTCGTCGCTTCGGCCTCTGATCCGGGTGACGATGGGCCCTTTGAGTCCGCCATCTACCTCGGCGGCGTCTTCACGTTTGAAGGGACCAAACTCCGCTTCAAGCCCCATCCGCGCCTGCTCCGCATTCGCACCTTCGCCGATCATAAGATAGAGGGTATGGAACTCGTCCCCGGCACCGGCGGAATCATTTTTGCCACCGACGACGAAAACTTTGGCGGATGGGTACTTTACAACTGGTAGCGCTCGTTTGGGCGCAAGCACTTCTTCCCACTACGTGGATCAATACCTTCGACCGCGTGTATCCGCAGGCCCTCAAGTGCGAGGTAAACCCAGCCCCGCCCTATCTGAACTTCGGCTTCCGCTTTCAATCCGGTTACTTTTTCTCGGTGCCGATGAACCAGTTCTTCGGCGCAGGCCACCGGCTCGCGATTGTCACAAAAGTAACTCCCGAGCAAGGGTCGCCGGTGTTTCTCGGTCAAGGATTTGATCTGCCGGTAATCCCGAAAACGAACCAGTCCATTGAGACCGGCGGCGGCTACCTCCTTGGCGAAGGCCGCTACAAGGTTGAGTGGCTGCTCTACGATGAGCAGGGCCGGGCTTGTCGCCGATCGTGGACGACGAAGGTCGCCCTCAACCGCGCCGATCGCAAGATCAAGCTGAACATTCCGCCGCTTACGGTGGCCGAATTTGGATTGCGTGGCCTGCCCCCGCAGCCGAACCAGCCCAAGCCCGGTGGGCCGCTCACTGTCTTTCTGAACGCGGCCCCGATCTCGTTGCGTCGCACGCGTCTGCGGCCATCGGACGAGATGCTGCTCGTTGGGGCTCTCTCGTCGCTCCTCGAACGACTTGG
>JBKJLJ010001067.1:0-2578 GCA_046597015.1 Bryobacteraceae bacterium | reverse complement strand
GCGGCAAGGAGAGGGAAGAGGTGGCGGCGGGAGATGGATAACATAAGTGAGATTACCGGGACGGACTCCCACTAGTTTACGAGTGTTCTCCGGATTCTCAGCACCCGTCGACGGAATTGTTTCCTGGCTTTTTGCACCGATCCTGATTTGGTTTGTGGTGGGCGGGGTGGATGACCTGTTGCTGAACCTGTTTTGGCTTCGTTTGTGGTTTCGGCCGAAGGAGCCGGTGCCGAATATTTATGCGGAGCCGGAGAAGCTGTTGGCGATTTTTGTGCCACTGTGGCAGGAGCACGAGGTGGTGCGGCAGATGGTGACGCATAACGTGACGTCGCTGCGGTATTCGCGCTATCACCTGTTTGTGGGCGGCTACCCGAATGATACGCCGACGCTGGACGCGATTCGGGAGATGGAGGAGCAGTTTCCGCAGGTGCATTTATCGCTGGTACCCCACGACGGGCCGACTTCGAAGGCGGACTGTTTGAACTGGGCGTACCAGACGATGCTGCTGTATGAAGAGCAGACGGGGACGCGGTTTGACGGGGTGATTACGCACGACGCCGAGGACATGATCCATCCGAATTCGTTGCGTTGGATCAGTTACTACCTGACCAATTACGATATGGTGCAAGTGCCGGTGCTGGCGCTGCCGACGCCGGTTTGGGAGTCGGTGCACGGGATTTACGTGGACGAGTTCACGGAATCGCAGAGCCGGGATTTTCAGGTTCGGGAGGCGCTGGGCGGATTTTTACCGGGGAGCGGGGTGGGGACGGGACTTTCGCGGGCGGGGTTGGAGGCGCTGGCGGCGAGCGCGGAGAATCGGATTTTTGAGCCTTCGTGTTTGACGGAGGACTATGAGAACGGCTTTCGGGTGAAGGCGTTGGGGTGCCGGCAGACGTTTTTGCCGATTCGCCTGGCGGACGGGATTCCGATGGCGACGCGGGAGTATTTTCCGCGGACGTGGAAGTCGGCGGTGAAGCAGCGAACGCGATGGGTGACGGGGATCTGCTGGCAGGGATGGGAGCGGCACGGGTGGGCGGGGGGATGGCGGCAGTGGTGGTGGCATTGGCGGGATCG
Organism: Bryobacteraceae bacterium; assembly: GCA_046597015.1. Lineage (GTDB taxonomy): Bacteria > Acidobacteriota > Terriglobia > Bryobacterales > Bryobacteraceae. Next base: position 1,504 of record JBKJLJ010001067.1, on the reverse strand, counting down.
GAAGGGGATGATTGGGAATCCGATTGGGGTGCTTTGTAACCTCCTTTTTGTGTACGCGGTTTTGTGGCCGGAGCGGGCGGCGGAGTTGGTGCGGGAGGAGCCGACGGCGGTGATGCTGCCGTTTACGGTGGGGATGGCGATTTTGCAATCGGTGCTGCGGATGGGGATGGTGGGCCGGTTATATGGGTGGCGGCTGGGGGTGACGGCGCCGCTGCGGATTCCGCTGGCGAACTGGATCAACACGTCGGCGGGGGTGAGGGCGGCGTGGCGGTTCGTGCGGTCAAAGGTGCGGCGGGAGCGGTTGGTTTGGCTAAAGACGCAGCATCAGTATCCGAACCGGTTTGCGTTGGAGGCGCATCGGCCGTCGCTGGCGGAGGTGCTGGTGAATTCGAACTATTTGGAGGCGGAGGCGTTGGAGGGGAAGCCGGAGGGCCGGCGCTTGCAGGATTGGCTGGTGGAGAGCGGGCGGTTGAGCGAGGCGGACCTGTACGAGGCGTTGAGCTTACAACTTTCGTTGCCGATATGCCCGGTGGCGCTGGAGAACCTTTCCCGGGAGGTGGTTCGGGCGCTGCCGGCGCACATTGTGCGGCAGCATCAGGTGGTGCCGATTCGGGTTGAGGGCGGCCAACTGGTGCTGGCCGCCCCGGAGGCGCCGCCGGAGACGCTGTCGCTCACGCTGCGACCGTATACTCGGCTGAGTGTGAAGTTTGAGCTGGTGCAGCGGTCGACGTTCGATCGGATTTTGGCGGAACACCTTTAGCGGGTGGAGAACTGCCAGACGGTGGTGGATGTCATCGGCACGCCTTTCTTGACGACGGCGGAGGGGAAGGTGGGTTGGTTGGGGGAGTTGGGGTAGTGCTGGGTTTCGAGGCAGAGGCCGGAGCGTTGGATGTACTTACGGCCGCTTTTGCCGGTGAGAGAGCCATCGAGGAAGTTGCCGGTGTAGAACTGGACGCCGGGTTCGGTGGTGGAGACGGTGAGGAGGCGGCCGCTGCGGGGGCTGTAGACTTCGGCGATCTTGCGAAGGGTTCCGGACGGGCCGTTGAGGACCCAGTTGTGATCGTAGCCTTTGCCGAAAGTGATCTGTTCGTCCTTGGCGTCAATGCGGGTGCCGACGGCGGTTTCGCGGCGGAAATCGAAGGGGGTTCCGGCGACGGAGCGGATTTCGCCAGTGGGGATGAGGTTGGCGTCGACGGGGGTGAAGCGGTCGGCTTCGAGCTTGACGAGGTGGGCGAGAATGGTGGGTTCGCCGGAGAGGTTGAAGTAGGCGTGGTTGGTGAGGTTGGCTACGGTGTCCTCGCCGGCGACGGCGCGGTAATCGATGCGGAGTTCGTTCGAGGGAGTTAGGGTGTAAGTTACGGTTACGTCTAACTTACCGGGGTAACCTTCTTCGCCGGCGGCGCTGGAATAACGAAGGACGACCGAGTCGGCTTTGGCTCCGGCGGACCAGACGCGTTTATCGAAGCCGCGGAGGCCGCCGTGGAGGGCGTTGGGGCCGTTGTTG
>JBKJLJ010000848.1:0-3330 GCA_046597015.1 Bryobacteraceae bacterium | reverse complement strand
CAGCCGGAAACGAATGGTGCCGTGGATCGCCGCGGGGGCCCTTTGCGCGGCCACCGTCGCCGTTGTCGTTGTCGTTGTCCCGAGGGACCCGTATCAGGCTGCCACCGATACCTCGGCGCGCCGTCTGTTCGTGGAGGATGACGCAATCGAGGTCTGGAGCCCTTCGCCGGATGGGCGCTTTCTCGCCGGTACGGCTTACCCCGCTGGAGACCTGGTTCTCCGCGAGGTCAGGACCGGTGGGATACAAAGGGTCCACCCCAGCGGCGGGGCCAACTCGTCGCTCGGCGATGCTCGTTTCTCTCCCGACGGGAAGCGCCTTGCTTTTCGCTCGTCCGGGTCGAGTCAGAGCGAAATCCACGTGATCCAACGGGATGGAGCCGGTGATCGGATCCTGTACAAAAGCCCGGGTGGATTCGTCCGTCCCCTCGATTGGTCTCAGGATGGCAGCCGCCTGCTGCTTGCCGAGCGTCCGACGGAAAAAGGCTCCAGCGTCGACAACCTGCTCATCGTGTCGACGGCCGAGGGATCCGTGCTTGCGACGCACACGCTTGGGAAGCGCGGGGGGCGGACGCTGCTGGGTGCCGATGGTGAGAGCCTTATTTTTAACTCTGCCCGAACGGTGCCGGAGGACGCCTTCGAAATCCACTCGCTCTCCTCGAACGGTGCGGAATCGACGCTGATCCAGACACCTGGCAGCGACTCGTTGATTGCCTGGTCACCTAGCCAGGCAAAGTTGATTTTTTCCAGCGATCGGCGTGGCCGGCCCGGTCTGTGGGCAGCCGAGGTGGTCGACGGCGCGATCCGGGGTGAGGCGCGTGAACTCCTCCCGGACGCGACCAACATCGAACCGCTGGGGCTGACCAGCGGCGGTTCGCTCTTCTACCGTGTGAACGCCGACGCCAACGACGTTTACACGGCGGTAATCGACCTCGACACCCGGTCTACGATATCTCCCCCGGTGCGGGTAATGGATCGTTTTCTCGGCGCCTACGATTACCCGAACTGGTCCCACGATGGACGCCGTCTGGTTTTTCGTTCCACGCGCGATCCCAAACGCCCAGCGGTGATCCTTCTCAAGCCGGAGACGGGCGAGAAGCGCGAACTTTCCGTCAATCTCAAGACGTTTATGCGCCCGCAGTGGGTCGGCGACGAGTCCTCGATTATTGTTCAGGGAGCCGCCAATGACGGCCAGATGGGGCTATTTCGGATCAACCCGGCAGACGGGGGCAGCGTCACCTTGGTTAAGAGCGTGGCGGAGTTGGGGAGCCGTTTCGAAGGGGTCTGGAGCGCCGATGGGAGGGTCCATTTCAACCGTTTCACGGATTGGAAACGAGGCATCTTCCGCTGGAACAGGGAGACCGGCGAGCGCAAGGTTCTGTATGTGCCGCCGGATGGGATTGACATCATTTCGGAAAGTCTGGCGCTCTCGCCCGATGGCCGCACCCTCGCCTTCCATGCGCGGAGCCGAACCGCGGGAACGGCGGCCCTTACCGTTGTCCCTTCCAACGGTGGACCGGCCCGGCAGGTGATGAGCATTCGTCAGCCGGAATCATTTCTTTATGGAGCCTTCGCCTGGACGCCGGACTCGAAGCGCTTACTAGTCGCGCGGACACGGAATAATCGCGAGAGCGAGATTTGGATTGTACCGGCCAGCGGGGGCGAGGCCGCGAAGGTTGGGTTCCCTCAAGGGTTCCGGATTTCGGCGCTGCGGCTGAATCCCGACGGAAAGAGGATCGCTTTCTATTGCTGGAAATGGCGTTCGGAGATCTGGGTCCTGGAGAATTTTCTGCGATGAGAGCCCCCTCGTTTGGGATCCGGGCCTGCCAACAATGTCTCCTATCGGTTGCGTTTCTGGCGACTCGCGGCGCGTTCGCGCAATCGACCGCAGGATCCATCGCGGGTGGAATTCGAGATCCGACGGGGGCAGCCGTGCAGGGCGCGGCGGTTACCCTGACGGCATTGGACCAAAATACCGCTGCTTCCACGGTGACGAGTTCCACCGGCGACTACGAGTTTCTGAACGTTCGCCCCGGCCGCTACCAAGTATTGGTGGAGCACGACGACTTTGCCATGGCTCGTGGCGCGGAGTTCAGGCTGACCACCCGGCAGACGCTTCGTGTGGACATCAGCCTTCAGTTGCCGGCCCGTAGGGACTCGACCCGCGTCACCGCGCGGTTGCCACTGGTCACCACAGACTCGCCTGTCCTCTCCGATACCAAGACGGCCGAAGAATTCGCGCGCCTTCCCCTCAACATTCGCGCGCGGGACACTTCGCCTATTGGAATCATCAGCCTCATCCCAGGGGTCCAACGCGACGCCTCCGATCGCATCTCCGTCGCCGGCGGCTTACCAAGTCAAACGGAATTCACTGTCGATGGCACGTCCAATCTGAATAACCGGGGGGTCAATGGAAACCTAACGATGTTTCCGTCGATGGAGGCAGTGGCGGAGTTCCGCGTCGCCTATGCATCGATCAGCGCAGAGTACGGACAACTCAACGACGTCACCCTGGTCACAAAGTCCGGCACCAACCGGCCGCACGGGGCACTGCTGTGGTACCACCAGAACACTGCATTCGACGCGAAGACCTACGGCTCACGCGCCAAACAGGCCAAAGTGTTTCACACATTCGGTGGCGCGCTGGGCGGCCCAGTTGTCGTGCCGCGCCTCTACGACGGCAGAAATCGCACCTTCTTTTTCGCCGATTATGAGTACAACCGGCAGCCACATGAAGTCTTCGAGCAGTTCTCGGTGCCTACGGCCGCGATGCGCGGGGGCAACCTGGCCGGCGTCACGGGCCCCGCCGCCCGCGACCCCTCGAACGGTTTGCCATTCCCTGGCAATGTCATTCCCCTTGCTGACATCAACTCCGTGACAACCGTGCTTCTGAACCGCTATTTCCCTCTCCCGAATGCCACAGGCGATCAGAACAATTACCAGCGCCTCTCAGGGCGCGATGTAACGGCCGGCGTCTTCGACCTCAGGCTCGATCAGATGATCGGCGCACGCCAGCAGATCTTCGTACGCTGGAGCGCCAAGAAAAGCGATTTCGCCATAGGCCGAAGATTTCTCCCCGACAGTCTCTACGCTACTCCTACACGCCTTTTCGTCTCAGCCTACACGGTCGCGATCCGCCCGAATCTCTCCAACGAGCTTCGTTTCGGATTCAGCACGTTCCATCAGGAAGAGTTTTTTCCTCTGCGCGGAAAAGACGTTGTGGCTGAACTCGGCCTCCGCGGACTCGATCTGTCCAGTGCCGGAGACAGCGGTGGCTTCCCCTACTGGGGACTCTCCGACGCCGGGCTTACCAGTTTGATCAAGAGCCGGGAC
>JBKJLJ010000830.1:0-5157 GCA_046597015.1 Bryobacteraceae bacterium | reverse complement strand
TACCCGCAGCCTGGTCCCCGGTTGGTACGGCGGCGTTGGCCCCCGCATTGGACTCGCCTACACCCTCGACCCCAAAACTACGATCCGCTCCGGCTACGGCCGGTCGTTCTCGCGCGTCACGGCCGTGCAGGGCTCCGGCCACTTCGCGGGCTTCATCGGCCAATACCAGTTTGACAATGCTTCGCAAGGCGTGCAGCCGACCTTCAAGCTTGACCAAGGCCTCCCTGTCTACGTCCTGCCTCCCTCGCTCGACCCCGCGTTCTCCAATGGTTTGAGCGTTGACTATTGGCAAGGCAAGGAAGCCACCCGCGCCCCTGAGAACTCCTTCTGGACCCTCACCGTCCAACGCCAGGTCACTAGCAGCCTTGTCATCGAAGCCGGCTACAACGGCAGCGCCGGCTCGCATCTCCAGACCGGCTTGCTCAATTTGAACCAGGTCCCGACCCAAATCTATGACAACTTGGTCACGCGCTTCGGCGGCGTCCAGGCGGGGAATATCCTACGCGCCGATATCACGTCTCCTCTCGCTGTCAGCGCCGGCATTACCGCTCCGTACCCGGCCTTCCTTACCCAGCGCCTCCGCACCGTCAATCAGGCCCTTCGCCCGTATCCCCAATATCAGAGCATCTCTACCGGCGTGCAGAACGGCGACAAGTCTGGCCACTCCTCTTACCATGCCTTTATCCTGAAGGCCGACCGCCGCATGTCCGGTGGCCTCACCTTCAATTGGAACTATGTCTTCTCGAAGCTCCTCACGGATTCCGATACCTACTTCGCGAACGGTGCCGCCTCCCAGGATCACTACAACCGCCGCCTCGAAAAGTCGATCGGGCAGAATGATCAAACCCATTCGCTGAAGTTCTCGACCATCTACGAACTCCCGTTTGGCAAGGGCCGCAAGTGGTTCACCGGCGGCTTCCTGAATCAGACGATCGGCGGCTGGCGCATTGCTGCCATTCAGTCTTACGGCAGCGGCCTCCCGATTGCTCTCCAGCGCAACAACCCCCTGCCTATCTTCAACGGACAAACCCGGCCGGTCATTGATAGCTATGACAATTGGCGGGCTCCGATTGCCGGGGATAAGTTCGACCCGAACGTCGACCGCTTCCTGAAACCGGCCAGCCAGTTCCCGGTCCAGCCTGTCGCCGCCTTCGGCAACGCCACCCGTTTCAATCCCAATCTCCGGTCGTTCTCTAACCTGTCGGAGAATGTCAGCCTGGCGAAGACTTTTACGATCACCGAACGTCTTCGCGTCGACCTCCGCGGCGAAGCGTTCAACATTTTCAACCGGACGATCTTCGGGACCGGCTCGACGAACCTGAACGCCGGCACCTTTGGCCAGGTCCAGAACCAGGCCAACGACCCCCGCCAGATGCAGGTTGGTCTGAAAGTCTACTGGTAGATTTTCCGAGGCCTATGTATCCGTCCCGTCGTTCGATGAGCCGTGGGAACTTTCCCTACCGCGAACAACAGGCCATAAAAATCCAGTAACTCCAAAAATATTGTAAGAATCGCAGGGATCTTTCCGATGAGTTTTTTTAGGCATCGGAGAGTCTTTTCATAAGCTCTCGACCTGAGGAGCGTATTTATGAAAACTGCGGTTAAGAGTCCCCGCGCGACCCCGTCCCTCTTTCTAGAAAGAGTTCAGGAAATCAGGCCGGAATTGGTGGGCAGCGACCTGTCTGGTCGCTTGGCTTTGGATGGCTTGCCGGCCGCCGAGATTATGGCCGCCGGTGCGGTCAATGATCTTCTTGACCATCTCGCCTTCCAGGCGAAGAAGTCCCATCAGACGAGCGAGCTGAACAGAGTTGTCCTGTCCGAAGAACTGGCCGATGCCCGTGCTATTTCTCAAGTGGTCTCCGAGATCGCCAACGCGTCGACTCCGCTCGAAGCGGTGCGGATGGCGCTTGACTCCGTCCGTTCCGCCTTTGGCTGGGCGTATGGATCGTTTTGGACGATCGATCCGGCCAGCCGCTCGCTGGTTTTCGCCATCGAGTCGGGTACGGTAAATGACCAATTCGTGCGGGTGACCCAGGAGGCTCGCTTCCCGGAAGGCGTCGGCCTCAGCGGTCGCGCCTGGAAGCAACGCGATCTTGTATTCGTCCCTGACCTGGGCGAGGTCCGCGACTGTGTACGAGCTCCGGTCGCCCAGCTGGCCGGCGTGAAAGCTGGGATCTGTTTTCCTATCCTGGTTGCGGGCCAAGTTCGGGGGACGATGGATTTCTTCTCGCTCGAGTCCATCACCCCGAGCCCCAACCGGTTGAGCTCCTTGCGGCTGGTTGGCCGGCTGGTTTCGGCCGCGCTCGAGCGCATCGACCAAATCGCCCTCTCGGAACAGACGGCCTCCGACTCCCGGGCCGTCAGTCAGGTTCTTGAATCGGTGGGTGCTGCCCCCACCGAAGCTGCCGCAGCGGAAGCCGCCTTGACCGCGGTGAAAGAGGCCTTCGGCTGGGCCTATGCGTCGTACTGGGTCGTCGATGCCCAGGACCGTGCGCTTCGATTCTCCGTCGAAGTCGGTACGGTAAACGAGGAGTTCCGCCGCATCACGCAGCAAGCCCGGTTTGCCGAAGGGGTCGGGTTAAGCGGCCGCGCCTGGGCTCGACGGGAACTCGTCTTCGTCGCTGACCTGGCCGAGGTGAAGGACTGTGTCCGAGCTCCCATTGCCCAACGCGCCGGGGTCAAATCCGGCGTCTGCCTTCCCATTGAAGTCGATGGGCAGGTGGTCGCCACCATGGATTTTTTCGCTACCGAAACTCTCTCGCCGAGCCCGGAGCGGCTTGAAGCGCTCCGCAGCGTTGGCCGGCTCGTTTCAGCAGCGCTCGCCCGGATCCGGGTGACGCAACGCCAACGCGAGGCGGCTAAGGATTCCGATGCGGTCAACCGCGTCCTCACCGCGGTCAGCAACGCTCAGTCGGAAGAGGAAGCCGCCCGCGTCGCCCTGGACACCGTGCGCAACGCCTTTGGCTGGGCCTATGGCTCTTACTGGACGCTTGTCCGCAAGGAAAAGACCCTGAGCTTCAGCACCGAGTCGGGGTCGGTCACCGAGGAGTTCCGCCGGGTCACGCAGAGCGCCCGTTTCGCCGAGGGCGAAGGTCTCTCCGGCCGCACGTGGCGCTCCCGGGATCTCAACTTCGTCAAAGACCTGAGTGAACTCACCGACTGTGTTCGCCGCGAACCGGCGCAGCGGGCCGGGGTGAAATCCGGCGTCTGCTTTCCAATCCTGATCGGCGGCGAAGTCGCCGGCACCATGGATTTCTTTAGCCTGGAGACGCTCGACCCGAGCCCGGAACGCTTGAACGCCCTGCGCAGTGTCGGCCAGCTTGTCTCCGCCGCCCTCGAGCGGATCCGCGAGGCCGCCCATCAAGCCGAGTCCGCTCGCGACGCCGCGGCACTGATTCGGTTTCTCGAAGCGATGGGTCGCGAGGAGAGCGTCTCGCACGCCATCGGCACCACGCTGGAGATTGTCCGCGAGGCCTTCGGCTGGGCCTACGGCTCCTTCTGGCAGGTCGATCCCGCGTCGCAATCGCTCCGCTTTGGACAGGACTCCGGCACCGTCAACGAGGAGTTCCGTCGCGTCTCCGCCGACGCTCGTTTCCGCGAAGGCGAAGGCTTCAACGGCCGCGCTTGGCGGGCTCGTGACCTCGTGTTCGTCGAGGACCTCGGCACCGTTACCGACTGCGTTCGCCGCGAAGCGGCCCTCCGCCTCGGCGTCAAAAGTGGCGTCGCCTTCCCGCTGGTGGTCCAGGGAGTCGTCTACGGCACGCTCGATTTCTTCGTGACGATGACCATCTCGCCCAGCCCGGAACGGCTTGAAGCACTCCGCAACGTCGGCCGTCTCCTTTCCAGGACGATTGAACGGGTTTCCGCCGAAGCACGCATCCGCCGCGAGGCCGCGTTCCAGGAATGCGAAGTGGCCCGCCTCGTCGTCAACTTGGACCGGATGGCAACGGGCAATCTCGAAGAGATCGATGCCACCATCACCGCCTCCGACGAAGACACCCGCACCGTAGCGGCCAGCTTCGCCCGGCTCAATACGGGCCTCGCTACCACCTCCGCCGCGATCCAGGGCCTCGTGGCGGATACCGCCCGCCTGGCGACCTCCGCCGTCGCCGGGGACCTCAAAGTCCGCGCTGACGTCACGGTGCACCATGGCGACTTCCGCCAAGTCGTCGATGGGGTCAATCGGGCCCTCGATGCCGTCATCGGCCCCCTCGGTACCGCCGCAGCTTATGTCGAACGGATCAGCGTAGGCGACATCCCGCCGGTCATTACGCAGACCTATCAGGGCGACTTTGACACGCTCCGCAACAACCTGAACGCGCTCATCGAGTCCATGCACAAGGTCAGTCACTCCGCCGATGCGGTCGCCCAGGGCGATCTCACCGTCGAGATCGTTCCGCGGTCAGAACGCGATCAACTCATGAAGTCGCTCGCTCAGATGGTCGCTTCGCTCACCAGTACCATCGGACAGATCAAGACGGCCGCCGGAGAAGTCGCCTCGGGAAGCGTTGCCCTCTCGACCGCCACCACGCAATTGTCGGAAGGGGCCAGCGAGCAGTCCGCCGCGGCCGAACAGGCATCGTCTTCGATGGAGCAGATGGTCTCCAACATCCGCCAGAATGCGGCGAACGCCGAGCAAACGGAAAAAATCGCGGTCCAATCGGCTACCGACGCCAAGGAGAGCGGCCGTTCGGTCAGCGACGCGGTCAACGCGATGAAGGAGATCGCCAGCAAGATTTCGATCATCGAAGAGATCGCCCGGCAGACCAACATGCTCGCTCTCAATGCCGCTATCGAAGCAGCGCGGGCCGGTGAGCATGGCAAAGGCTTCGCCGTCGTGGCCGCCGAAGTCCGGAAGCTCGCGGAGCGCAGTCAGAAAGCGGCCAGCGAAATTAACCAGCTTTCGGCCGCCACGGTGAAGGTAGCCGAACGCGCCGGCGAAATGCTGAATCGCCTGGTCCCGAATATCGAAAAAACCGCTTCGCTCGTCCAGGAAATTTCCGCCGCCAGCGCCGAGCAGCAGACCGGCGCCGAACAAATCAACACCGCTCTCCAGCAACTCCAATCCGTCATTCAGCAGAATGCCAGCGGGTCGGAAGAGATGGCGGCCACAAGTGAAGAGCTCTCCTCCCAAGCCGAACAGATGCTCTCCTCGGT
>JBKJLJ010000523.1:0-5987 GCA_046597015.1 Bryobacteraceae bacterium | reverse complement strand
CAGTGCCGGCCTCATCACCATCTGTTCCATCGCCTCCCCGGACCCGGTGGAGGCCACGCGTGCCGTAAAACTGGCGGGGGACAACCGCTTCCTCCTCGTCGATCCGCAAACGCTTCCTGTCCGCGACGAGGAAGCAAGTGAAGTCATCATGAAGCAACTGGAAGACCGCGGCGTGCTCCGTCGGAAAGAGCGCTTCGAGATCGGCGAAGGAATCTAAACCCGAAAGTGATCTGGCCGCCACACTTGAATAGCGGCCTTGATCTGTTTCTGATCCCACTTCCCGGCCAGCGCCTTCGCCGCTAATCCGGCCACTTCGGCGTCGGAGGCAAAACGCAACGCCACCAGTTGGCTTTCGGTCAAGGCCCCGATCTGCTCGGCTGGCAATTGCCCTTGCAAGCGTAGCCGTTCTTCCAAACGAATCAGCCGATCCTGCACTTTCAACGAGTAGATCCTGATCCGGAACAGCATCACAACCAGTGCCGCCGCCAGGACCACCGCGACTACGGTCGTGTAAGCCGGATAGGCCCACATGTGCTTGGCGGCGATGAAGAAATTGGCCAGCAGAATCGGGGCAAGAAGGAAGTGGAACCACGGGTCCCACCTCGTGTGGCTTTTGGCATTTTGTTCGGGCATAGGGCCAGTATAGCGATGGTCACTTCGTTCGGAAGATGAAATCGAAATTCTTACCCAGGCCGGGCAAGTCGCCTGCGAACTATTCCGTTCCGCTGGAGTTGCCTTCGTGAGAAGCTTACAGACGAAGCCATTCGTAATGTTAGCGAAACTCTTCGTACTTCTTCCCTTCACGGCGGGTTGCTTACTCGCCCTATCGGAATCCGCCCTGGGATCCGGCGACGCGGTCGCCGTAAAGTTTGCGGTCGACTCCCGGTGAGCAACCTGGTCGCCTGGCTCGATCGATTCGGACTGGAGAACCTCGGCTCCCGCTGGTGGCGGCGCAATCTGTTTCGCTGCCTTGCTTGTCGAGCGGTGTTGCGGAAGGGCGTCGATGCCTACACGTGTAGCTGCGGGAAATCGTACCCGGTCGTGGCCAAAGTCCCCATCCTGCTGCCCGAGGTAAAGACCACTCCGGCTTCGGCGCCGCTTACGGAGGCGGAGACGACTCAAGTCATCACCGCTTTCGGAATCAAAGATGAAGCATCCACGCGCCAGCGAATCGCCGCCATCTTTGCGCGAACCTATCAGTTCACGGACTCCTTCCTCGAGGCCGAAAACAACTACTTACTGCAACGGTTGGCCATCAACCGCGAGGCCCGGTTATCCGTGGAAGCGCTGGCGGAACCGGGAACCGGCGCGGAGGCATTCTCCATCATCCGCCACTATGTTCCGGCCGCGCTCGTAGGCGGGGCCACCACCAGCCACAACGTGCGCATCCGCAACAGCGGCTCCGCGCCACTCCTGCGTCGAACCCGGGATGGCTGGAGCCTCGCCCTGCGGCTGGGCGATCAGGAAGCCGATCCGACACCCCTCCCGGTCACCGTCCTGCCGGGGAGGGAGATCACCCTACCCGTCCGTCTGTCCGCCCCCACTGCCCCCGGCGACTATGAATTGGCGGTCGTTCTAGTCCATGAGGACGGTCGTTGCCTCCTCGCCTCCGAGCGCTTCCCCGTCGCGGTCCAGTCGACCGTCAAACGTTCTTACAGAGTGCTCGACCCCATCCGCGGTCCCCTGCCCGCCGACTATGACGCGGACCATAGGATCGGCATTCAGCTGGTAGAACGGGCGGTAAACCTGGCTCGGGCCCGTCGTGGCCTTGAAATCGCCACCTCCGCCTCACCGGCTACGTGTAACCTCGGCTGCCTGACCGTGAATATTGATATTGATGCCCAGATGATGCAGATGGCCAATATAGTCTTCGAAAAGCGCGGCTACAGTAACGTGATCTTCGCTTGCTGCGATGCGCTGCATCTTCCCTTCGCCGAGGCGACGTTTGATTTCGTTGCCACCTTTGCGGCCTTGCACCATTTTGCGGATCCGGAGAGTGTGCTGCGGGAGGCGGTTCGGGTGCTGAAGCCGGGCGGGTTCGTCGCGGTCATGTGTGAGCCCACCGGCCACGAGTTCGACCGGCCGCATCCACAGATTGTGGAGGTGCTCGAACACGGGGTGAACGAGCAGATCTTCTCGCTTGACGAGTACGCGCGGATGTTTCATGCGGTCGGCTTGCGACCAACGTCCGCTCAAATGGACGACGACTCTTTGAAGGTCATCCTGCGGCGTTAAATATAAAAGGAGGCCCTTGCGGGCCGCCTTTCTGCTAGGTTTCAGTTATGACTAGAAGATGTACTTGAGCAAGAACCGGCCTTGGAAGCCCGGGTTGAACAAGTCAGCTTGGCCGAACAACGGCGAAGTGGCGAGGCCTTTCTTCGCATCCGGCGTTTGAGCGATCAGAGCGTTGTAGTCGTAGCCTTTCGCAAGGTCCACGCCACTCAGATCCGGCTCAGCGCTGGCGATCGCGCGGTTCAGTTGAGTCCATTTACCGCGAGCGGTCTTCTGGTTGAACAGGTTATTCGCATTGAACTCCACGCGAAGCTTCTTCGTTTCGCCGAACTTGAACTCATGCCCAACCACGAGGTTGGTGTAGTTCAAGAAAGGGGTGCGACCCAAGTCGCCGCGGCCATTCACGAACGGCTGGGTGCCGTTGATCGTGTTGATGAGCGTAGTAAGCGGGGTACCGGAAGCGGCGTAGAAGAACGCACCGAGGTCGGTGGACATCTTGCTGCTCCAGTTGAGCGTTTTTGATCCATAGAGCTTCACGGCATGCGGGCGGTCGGTCGCCAAACGGCCCTGGGGGTTTAGGTTGCCCTTAGAATCCCACAACAGCTCGTCGATGTCCCATGGCCGGCCAGCGTTACCGCCCGGACGGGAGTTCTGACCGAAAGCTTCCTGCGCAGGGGCGTAAATGCCACCGCCGTCAGCACCGGTGCGGATCTCATCGGAGTTGGCCAAACCAGCATAATTGCCGTAGAGGCGGCTATACACGTAGCTGGCCGAGCCGAACCAGGAGCCGAAACGCTTGGTGAGTTGGAACTCAGCCGCGTCGTACTTCCGGATCGCTTTCGGGGTAGCGAACGGCTTGGTCAAACCGGAGGTGGGAGTGATGAGCGCGCCGCCTTCGCCGGGGTTGGCGTAGTAGTACTCCTCGTTGCCGTTCACGAGCACGCCAAGATCCTCAATGGTGCGGATCAGGTTGTTGTGAACCCACGAAGCGCGAAGAACCATCTGCGAACCGACCCGGAACTCCGTACCAGCATTGATGTTCTGCGAACCCATCGGCTTGATGGCCGGGTCGATTGTGTTAAAGCCAGGAACGCGACGGTTGCGGAAGGCATCCGGCTGACCCGGATTCCAAAGCGGAGCGCCGGGCCGGTTGGTAGAGGTTAGCCCGAACACGTTTGTAGTTTCGAGACCATAGTAGCGGACGCGCCAGTAGTCACCACCAAAGGTGCCCCGAGCGAGTTCATACTTCACCCAGTCGTAGTAACGGCCCCAGCTCGCATAAATCTTCATGCGGCCATCTCCGAACACGTCATACGAAGCGCCGAGGCGCGGAGCAAACTTCTGGCCCCAGTTGAAATGGAAAGCCGTTTCCTGCACGGAGCGCTGAAAGGACGGAACCGTCTCGCTCTCGAAGCGAAAGCCCAAGTTCACCGTCAGCCTCCGCACCGGACGCCAGTTGTCCTGAAAGTAGAAGTTGCCAAGGTTGGCACCCGTGGAACCAGCGGTGCCGATCTCATGGTATTCGTAGTAGCCATAGGTGCCCCGTGCATTGCGCGGAGTTCCAGGAACCAGCGAGTTGAACGCACGATCCCAAAACACGTTGATATAGCCGCCCGTGGGGTAGCCTGTCAACACCTTGTTCACAATCTTCTGCGTGCCGACACCCGCTTTAAAGTCGTGCGTGCCAAGGAAGCTGAAGTACTTGCCGAAGTCGCCCTGGACGTAAGTCCGCGAAGCGATGTCGTAGAAGGATTGCTGAATGCGGGGCGTGTTGTTGAAGCTGGTCGCGCCGCGCAAAGCAACGGGAATGTCATTCAGGAAGCTGGTGCCTGAAGTGGTGGTGCTGTAGTTAACCGGGGTGACGTCGGGGAGACCGGTGTCTTTATAGTTGTCCCAGAAACGCCCCGCCTTGATGGAGAACAGCGTCGTCGGGGTCGCCATCCAGGTAAGGTCCATGCCGTAATTGGTCTGCGGAGCAAAGTAACCGATCGTCCGGTTTACCTGTGCTGCGGCCTTCGACGTGGTGCTGAAGTTCGGGCCTTCTCCGTTATAGCCCGGCAAACGGCCGGTGCTGGAGGTGGGCGTCCACAAGAAGAACGCGTTGCCGCGGAGGTTCTTGGTGATATCGAAGGAGACCTTCTCGAACATTAAGTTGTTGAGGGACTTGCCTTCCAGCGTGTCCGACTCGGTTCCGTTCGAAAACTTATAGTCATTCGAGCGGCGATTGAAACGGGGGGAAGCGGCGCTGAAGAAGTACAAGCGGTTCTTGACGAGATAGCCCCCTAACGTGTAGCCGACCTCATTGATGTTGTTCTTCTGCTTGGCGTCCTGGTGGTACTTCGTAGTAAGCTGATCCGTCGGGCTGAGGAGCAGGCGCTGGGTGGGACCGGCGCTGATGCTGTTGCCCGACAGGTAGTAGTGGACATCGCCATGGAAGGTGTTGCCGCCGGACTTGGAGATAGCGCTGATAACGCCGCCCATGGCGCCACCGTACTCGGCGGAGATGCCGCCGGTCTTGATCTGCACTTCCTGCAGGATCTCGAAGGCCGCGTCCTGCCGGCTTTGACCGTTGATCAGGCTGGTAGTGGAGATGCCGTCGATCGTGAAGTTGTTTTCGGCACCGCTGGCGCCGTTGACCTGAATGCCACCTTCGATTGCGCCGGAGTTAACCGACGTCGAAAGCACCGCAAGGTTCTGAAAGCTACGCGCCTTGGGGAGCCGATCGAACTCTTCGGAGGTAATATTGTTGCCGATCGTCGTGTTCGTTGTGTCGATCAGCGGAGCAGCTTCTGTGACTTGAACTGTCTGTTCCGCCTTCGCAACGGTCATCGAAGCATTGACGCGAAGAGTCTTGCCGAGGCCGAGAGCGACGTCAGCAATCTCTTGCGTTCCGAACCCTTTCACTTCGAAACGGACGGAGTACCGGCCAGGATCGAGATTGCGCACGGAGTAGTCTCCGGTGCTGCTGGTGGTGGTCTCAACTACTCGAAGGGTGGAGCGGTTGGTGACCTTGACACTGACATTGGGCAACACAGCGCCGCTTGGGTCTGTAGCCGTTCCGATGAGCTCGCCGAATCGCTCTTGCGCAAAAATTGCGCCGAGGCTGACGGCCAACGAAAACAGAAATTTGGCTCCTCGAGAACCAATTGATTTATGCATTTTTTGAAAGACCTCCCTGAAGACTGGTAAAGGTTGCAACGGGGGACATTAAACGGAGTTGCGAACGGGCATTACCGGGATTATCCGTTCTGCCCCATTGACCTTGACTCGCTCGGTTGTACCGCGCGAGCCCTACCTGTCGCTACAGTAGCATGAATTTATTTGTCCATAAATGGCGGAAATATTAGACTCGATGCATTTCACCCCAAATTTTACGAGTTTCGCGTCACTTTTTCACTTTCTGACCACTATCACTGCGATCGAGCCCCTTCACGCGCAGCCCGCGTAACTATCCTCCGATCGTTGTCCTGATAGTTGATAGAGATAAGGGCATTTCGAGCGAGTTCTGTGTTTCGCCCAAGCTAGGTCAAACCAGCAGCACCCGAATCACCTGCCCTCCCACTTGGCTCAACTGCTTCTCCCGCCCCGCATGCATAAACCGTAACCTCGAGTCATCCAACCCAAATGAATTAAGCATCGTCACCGGCAAGTCCCTAGCAAGCCCGCAGCCGATAGCCGTGCAGCTTATTAATGTGGTGATGCGGAATTAATGTAGTCATGCGAATCCGACCCCCTCGCAACCACCTGGATAAGAC
>JBKJLJ010000647.1:0-12646 GCA_046597015.1 Bryobacteraceae bacterium | reverse complement strand
GGTCGGGGGGGCTGGGGGCTCTTGCTGCTGGGCGGGGAAGGCGAAGATGCGGCCTTTGACGACGAGACGGCAGGCAAGGGTAAGGGGGACTTCGAAGCGCGGACGGAAGACGAGGTCGGGGCCGTCCACAGTGAACTGGCCGAAGACGGCGGGGACTTCGCCGGTGCCTACATAAAGGGAAATGTCTTCGGGTTTGGCGGGGCCGGAGACGCGAAAGGCTTGGCCTTCGCGGCGCACGGCGAGATCCGCCGCGTGCACGCAAAGGCCAAGTAGGAGGGCGGTGAGCAGGCGCACTGGGCTAGGGGAGAGCTACGGTGCGGAGATCGAGGGAGCCACCGTCGAGCATGAGCATGACGGCGCTTTTGGCGTCGTAACGATCGAGCTGCTGGACGCCTTTGAGATCGGCGAGGGTTTCGTAGGGGACGCCCTGCTTTTCAGTGGGAGCGGTGATGGCGTCGTAGGTTTCGAGCTTGGCGGCGGGGAGTTTCATGACGCCGCGGCTGGAGTTAGCCATGAGGATGTAGTCTTTCCCGTCCTTGGTGTAGACGATCATGTCGAGGGGGCGGTTGCGGTTGCCGAGTTCGGCAATGGTTTTGCCCTTCACCTTGTTGCCGGCGGTGAGTTCGGAGAGGGGGATGGTCACGAGGGGGGTGCAGGTGTAGGCGGCGAGGAGATGGGGCTTATTGGCTACCGTGTAGGTGGTGAACGTACGGACCGGGGCGTTGGTTTCAAAGCGGCCATGAGCACCGTGGTAGATCTCGATGCTGGAGGCCTTGGTGGCGGCGACGAAGGGGTAAGGGAACGACCGGAGGCTGGAGGAGAACTCTTCGTTGGACAGGCCGGCGACGAAGACGCGACCTTCGGCAAAACCGAGATCGGTGATGGTTTCCATGCGCTTGTTGTTGCCGCGAGCGTCTTTGACGTTAGCGGGGGCATCGGGTAGGGCGACGATGGAGTGGGCGATGTTGTCGAGGTTGAGTTCGGTGAGTTTGCCGGCGACGTCGAGTTTCAGGATGAGAGCGGCGGCGCCGCGGGAGACGGAGAAATAGATGTTGCGGGAGACGGGGTTGACGGCGAGATCCTGGATGGTGATCTGGTCCGGGGTGGTGCCGAGGGCGGCGGCCATCTTTTGATTCAGGCCTTTGAGCTCGATGTTGCCGGCGCCGGGATTGGGGGTTCGATCGCCGGTATCGATGGCGATGAGGCTGGCGTTGGCGGAATCGCCGACGAAGAGGATGCCGGCGGGGCCGAAGGCTAAGGGGCCGGCGGAACCGAGTTCCAGTTTTTTAGTGACCAGCCCGGAACCGGGGGCGGCGAAGGCGGCGAGGGCGGTGAGGGTGACCGCGGCGATCCATTTTTTCAACATTCGAGAAACTCCTTGACTGACGGAAGAGTAGCATATGACGCTGCTTATGGGATTCTGCTGGGCTATTAGGGGGAAATAAAGGCGACGGTGACTTTTGGTGTACTCGACCTTGGACTGTTTTGTTACCTATGTCCTCGGACCGTACCCAATCGGGTCCGCTCCCTCACGGTCGCGGTTCGGTGCTGGTAGCGCGGTTTGGTGATGGTAGGGCGGTTCGGTGCTGGTAGCGAGCTCCGCATGCAATAGAGGGTTACCTATGTCCGCGGAGAAGCCGGCGGAACGAAAGCGGCGTTATCTATATACTGTGCCATATGCTAACCGTACGTCCTGTTTCGATTTTCCTGCTCCTCTGCTTCGTCACGATGACTTGGGCTCAAGACATTCGGGGCAGAATTGCGGGACAGGTAACGGATTCGGGCGGGGCCGTGGTGGCCCGGGCCGAGTTGCAGGCTATTGAATCGGGCACAGGGGTGCGGACGAGAGCGTTGACGAACGAGGCGGGATTGTATGAGCTGCCGTATCTGGCACCGGGCGTTTATTCGCTGTCGGTTTCGGTTCCGGGGTTCAAACGGTTCGAACGCAAAACGATTGAGGTCCGGGTGGGGGAACGGCTGCAGATTGATGCCGTGCTGGAGGTGGGCGAAGTGACCGAGTCGGTAACGGTGACGGGCGAGAACCAGTTGATCGAGGCCTCTTCGGCGACGATTGGGCAGGTGGTGGACCGGAAACGGTTGTTGGAATTGCCGCTGCCGGGCGGGAATTCGCTATCGCTGGCCCGGTTGGCGCAGGGGGTGCAGAACTTTGGAGCTCCGAACCACCCGAGTTTGGGGCCGGCGGTGGAGGTGCTTTCGAGTATCAGCGTGAACGGGGTGCGGCCGGGCAACACGGAGTTCACGATTGACGGGACGCCGGCGATGTGGGGTACGAATGCGGCGGTGGCCCCGCCGGCGGAGATGGTGGCGGAGTTCAAGGTGCAGACGGCGACGTACGACGCAGCGTTGGGACGAGCGCCGGGCGGGAATATCAATTTGGTTTTACGGTCGGGGACGAACCAGTTCCATGGGATGGTTTACCACTTTCACAATAACCAGGTTTTGACGGCGATGGACCTATTTCAGCGGCAGTTGTTGGCGGGCGGGCCGCAGACCGATGAACGACGGGCGCAGGCGAATCCGCGGAACATATTGAACCGGTTTGGAACCAATTTTTCGGGGCCGCTGGTACTGCCGAAGTTGTATGACGGGCATAACAAGACGTTTTGGATTTATGGTTTTGAAGGGTTGACGAGGCCGGGAATTGAGCGGGGGAACAGCTTTTATACGGTGCCGACGCTGGCGCAGCGGAAGGGCGACTTTAGCGGCTTGCTGCCGCTGGGGGCGGCGTATCAGGTTTATGATCCGGCGACGATTACAGCGGCCCCGGGGGGCCGGTTTGCCCGGTTGCCGTTTGGGGGGAACGTGATTCCGGCGAGCCGGCTGGACGCGACGGCGCAGAAGATTAATCCGCTTTGGCTGGAACCGAACGCGCCGGGCACGACGGATGGGCGGAACAACTATCAGCGTTTGCCCGGCTCCTACAACGAATACCAATCGCATACGGCGAAGGTGGACCACAACTTCAGTAATAACCACCGGGCGTTCCTGCGTTACAACCGCTGGTATCAACTTTTCAGCTCGGGCGATTTATTGGGCAACGGCACGAACGGCACCGATCGTTTCCGGCGGAACTGGGGATTTGGAGCCGATGATGTTTATGTGATTTCGCCGAGCTTTCTGATGAATCTGCGGTGGGGGTTTGCGCGAACGGAGCAGACGTTTATTCCGCTGGCGAGCAATTTTGACTTGGCGGGATTGGGCTTCTCTTCGCAACTGATTAACTCAGTGGACCCGGCGGCGCGGTACCTGACGCAGATTGCTCCGGCGGGGATTCAGGCGATTAGCAATGCGGCGCGGTCGACGACGACGGCGAATTACCATACCTGGGCGGCGGACTTTACGAAGTCGCTGAGCCGGCATTCGCTGCGGTTTGGGGCGGAGTATCGGCTGTACCGGGAACATACTTATAACTTTGCGCTGGTGACGCCGCAATTGACTTTTGGCAACACGTTTACGCGGGGCCCGCTGGACAACTCGCCGGTGGCTCCGATTGGGCAGGGCTATGCGAGCTTCCTGTTAGGGTTGCCGACGGACGGGCAGCAAAATGTGGTGGATTCTTTGGCGGAGCAATCGAAGACTTCGGCGTTTTATGTGCAGGACGATTGGCGGATTTCGAATACGCTGACGGTGAATGCGGGGCTGCGGTACGACTACGATTCGCCGGCGACCGAGCGGTTTAACCGTTCGATTCGGGGGTATGATTTTGGGACGTCGAACCCGGTGGAGGCGCAGGCGCGGATCAACTACGCGGCGGCGCCAATTCCGGAGTTGCCGGTGGCCAACTTCCGGGCCACGGGCGGGCTGCAGTTTGCCGGGGTGGGCGGGCAGCCGCGAGGGCTTTGGGAGGCGGACCGGAACAACTTTGCTCCGCGGTTGGGAATCGCCTGGCAGATGAGGCCACGGACGGTGCTGCGGACGGGGTACGGCATTTATTTCGTACCGTTGGGGGTGGACCGGACGACGGTGAACCAGAGCGGGTTTTCGTTGCGGAATTCGCTGGTGGCCTCGACGGACAATGGGTTGACGTTTTCATCGAGTTTGTCGAACCCGTTTCCGGGTGGTTTGGCGCAGCCGCTGCGGGCGGCGGGGGGCTTGTCGACGGACGTAGGCCGGTCGATCAGCTATTTTAAAGCGCGGCCGAAGAATGGCTATCAGCAACGGTTCAGCTTGTCGTTACAGCACCAGGTGGGCAAGTGGTTATTGGAGGGGACGTATGTGGGAAACCGGGGGACTTCCTTGCAGGTGACGCGGCCGTTGAATCCGATTCCGAATGAGCAGTTGAGCCGGTCGGGGGAGCGGGACCAGGGGACGATTGACCGGCTGTCGCGACAGGTGAATAATCCGTTTTTCCCGCTGCCGCTGACGGATATTGCGGGGCGGACGGTGGCGGCGTCGCAGCTGCTGCGGCCGTATCCGCACTATAGCGGATTGGCGGCTGATTTGCCGATTGGCTACAGTTGGTACCACTCGCTGCAGACGCGGGTGGAGCGGCGTTTTTCACAGGGATTCACGGTGAATCTGGGGCATACCTGGTCTAAATTGATGGAGGCGAATTCGTATCGCAATGGCGGGGATGCGCAGTTGGAAGAGGTGATCAGTGATTTGGACCGGACGCATCGTTTTACGGGCAGCGGGATTTGGGAGATCCCGGTGGGCAAGGGGCGGCCGCTGTGGAATTCGGCGGGGCGTTTCGCGAATGCGGTGGTGGGGGATTGGCAACTGCAAGCGGTTTGGCAGCGGAATACGGGTGCTCCGATTTCGTTTGGCAATCTGTTGTTGACGGGCGATATTCGTTCGCTACCGGCACCGACGCAGACGCTGGACACCTGGTTCAACACGGGAATTTTCAATCGGGTGCCGGCGCAGCAGCTGGCATCGAACGTGCGGACGCTTTCGACGCGCTTTTCCGGGGTGCGGATACCGGGGCAGGAGAGTTGGGATATTTCGGCGCTGAAGAATTTCCGGGTGACGGAGCGGGTGCGGCTGCAACTGCGGGGCGAGCTTTTGAACGCGATGAACCGGTCGAATTTGGCGGGGCCGAATACGGACCCGACGAATACGTTATTTGGACGGATTACGGCAACGAGCGGGTTTCCGCGGCAGGTGCATATTGGGCTGAAGGCGACCTTCTAGGGTTTTCCCAGAGATGGCTGATCGTTTGGGCCGCGTTCGTGCGTAGGGTGACGATTCGGCTCGGCATGAGGCCGGCGGTGACGATGAAGACGACGATGGAGGCGAGCACCCAGCGCTCGCGGGGGATGGCGTCGGTGATGCCCTGGATGGTGCCGCGCTGTTTTCCGAGGAACAGCCTCGAAAAGAGGCGGAAGAGGCTGACGGCGTTCATGGCAGTGGCGAGGGGGAGGAGGAGGCCGATTAGAGGGTGGCTCGAGAGCGTTCCGTGAATCAACAGGTCCTCCGAGCAGAAGCCGAGGGTGCCGGGTAGGCCGACCAAGGCGAGGCCGCAGACGACGAAGAAGACGGCCAGGCGGGGGGTGTATACACCGAGGCCGAGATACTGATCGACGGTGAAAGCACGGCCGAAGCGGACTTCCATGAGGCGGAGGACGCTGAATAGGCCGGTGGTGGCGACGGAGACGACGATGATATGGACGAGGGCTCCGGTGATGCCTTCTTGCGTCGCGCTTTCGAGGCCGGCGAGGATGCAGGCGGACTGGCTCAAGACGAGGAGGGCCAGGATGCGCCGGGCGCGGGTTTCGGCGACGGCGCGGATGGCGGCGTAGAGAGCGGTGAGCAGGGCGAGGTCAGAGAGGATGGGGAAGGCGCCGAGGGAAACGAGGGGCAAACCTGGAATGACGACGCGGGCGAGAAGGAAGCCGCCGAGGTGACCGTTGATGAACAGGCAAACAGGGAGGACGGGGCCGGTTTCGGCGGCGTCTTCGATCCAGGCATGGGCGGGAAAGATGCCCTTGCGACAGACGATGGCGATGAGGAGGAGGGCGAAGGCGGCGGAGCCACCATAGTTGTGGCTGTGGAGGGAAGATAGGGAAAAGGGCTCGCTATCTCCGGCGCTTTGGGCGGACTGGGCGATGATGCCGATGGCGACCAGAAGGGCGAGGCAGGAGGCGGCGAGGCCGGCGCGGGGACGCCAGGTTCCGCTGAATGGCGCGACGATGAAGGGTATGGCGCTGAGGACCCACGCGGCGCCGAGGACGATGAGGTTGTCCGCGCCATAAGCGGAGAGGGTGGCGGCGAGAACGAGGAGGGTGGCCCCGGTGATGCGGGCGCTGGTATCGCGGCGCGGGGCGAGGATGACGATGCCGAGGGTGAGGAGGGAGTAGAGGAGGAGGAAAGTAGCGTTCAGGGAATCGGCGGCGAAGAGGCCGAGGGCCCTGGGTTCAGCGAGGCGCTGGCCGGCGGCGGAGTTGACTTCGAGGAGGATTTTGGCGGAGCAGAGGGTTGCCCCGGCGGCACCGACGATGCCGGCGAGGCGGGCGCGGGCGTCATTCGAGAAGGCGACGGCTGCGGCGACCAGGGGGAGGCCGACGGCGGCCGAGAGTAAGGGGAAGGAGAGATTAGCCATTGCTTACCCCTTCATCGGCGCGAAGAACAACGGGCAGGTTGGGGGGGGTGTTGGCGGTAGCGTTGTCGGTGGGGAGGCCGATCCGGTCGAGACGGGCCAGGCCTTTCGAGAGTTGGACGAGCGGTTGGATGAAGACGTTTTCGAGGAGGGTGTCGAGGTGGCCGCGGTCCATGGCCATGCGGTAGAGCCAGATGCGAACCGATTCGGGAAGATAAGAGTCGTAGTGACGGCCGGTTTTTTCGAGGTGTCCACCGGAGGCGGCGTGGACCTGGTGATAATCGTGGAGCATGGAGGGGGCGCGGAGGAATTGGAGGGTGCGGACCATGGAGTGGCCGAGGATATGGAGGACAGGAAGCCAGGTGAGTCCGAGGCCGATTTCCACGAAGACGACGCCCAATTGGGCGAGGGCGGCGTAGGCGAGAGAGGTTTTGGCATCGGCGCAGGTGCGGCCGACGAAGGTTCCGTGGATGGCGGTGAGGGTGCCTATGATGATGACGGCGACGGAGGCGGTGCTGGATTCGAGCAAAATCGGTTGGGAGCGGAGTAGGAGGTAGGCTCCGGCGTGGATGGAGACGGCTCCATAGAAGATGGCGCTGGAGGGGGTGGGCCCTTCCATGGCGTTCGGAAGCCAGCCGGAGAAGGGGACCTGAGCGGATTTGCCGGCGGCCGAGAGCAGAAGGAAGAGGCCGACGAGGGTAGCGTCGCCAGAGGTGAGATGGGGCATGCCGTCGACGAACGACGAGGTATGGGCGAAATGATGCATGAGGTAAGCAGCCGTAATGAGGCCGATATCGCAGGTACGGTAGACGATGAAGACATGGAGGGCGCCTTCGACCGGGCCCTGGCGATTTTTGAAGAACGAAATGAGCAAGACGGAGGTTATGCCGACCATTTCCCAGCCAACGATGATCAAGTCGAACGATCCGGCGGAGAAGCTGAGAAGGGCACCGAAGGCGAACAGATGGAGGAGGATATAGAAGCGTTCGAAGCCGGGGTCGCGATGGAGGTAGGTGGCGGAGAAGTGACCGATGAGACCGACGAGGATGACGGTAAGGGCCAGGAAGGGCAGCGACAGACGGTCGGCGAGGAGGGCAAGGGGGAAGGTATATTCATGAACGACGAACCAATCGCCGAGGGAGACGGTGATGGCATTTTGTCCGCTGGCTTGGAGGGACCAAGCGAGCCAGCCGACGGCGGCGGTGGCAAGGAGGTAGACGACGGCGGTGACGCGGGTGAGGGCGCGTTCAGGCGGGGTCCAGCCGAGCAACCAGAGGAGGCAGAAGAGGGCGAAGACGGCACCGGGTGCCCCGACGACGGCGAGCAGGAGCACTTGAGGAAGAGTCAATTTAAGCTCCGGGAGGTGGCGGGCTGGATCGAGGCCATGGGCAGGTGTTCGATCTTTCCCTTATACCAGTCGATGGAATTTGGCACGGTGGGCAGGGGTTTGATTTCCCCTTGGAGGGGCTCATATCCATGGTCGCGGCGGATTTGGATTTGTCCGGTGGCGGGGTCCATCGTGGCGATCCGGATCCAGCGGTTGATGACGAATTCCTTTACCGTGGGGTTTCCGGCGACGACTTTTTCAAGGCGTTCGGGAGTGGTTTCGACGACGAAGAGGATGCGGACGGGTTCGTGAATTTCCACCATCTGTGCGACAAGGCCGGTGCGCAGATCGCTGGCTTGCCCGTTCATGACGCCGATGAGGCCGGTGACGTTGTGGGGCAATTTGGTGCCACAGCCGTAGCGTTCGTTGTCGATGCAGGAGAAGTAGTATTCAAGGTTGATGCCGCCGCAGACGGGGACGACGGCATCCATGAGGGCGGCCAGGCCTTTGTCTTCGGGGTCGATGCCGGGGTCATAGGAGACGAGGAAGGCGCGACGGTCCATGAAGAGTCCGCGGGTGACCTGGCGGCGACCGACGACGCAGACAGCATTGGTGCAGTGGCCGTATTCGGGGCGGGGCTGGGCGAGATGCTCGGACCGCTCTTCGACGTGCAAAAGGGCGGCGGCGACGCCGACGGACGGCGAGCAGGATTCGAAGCGCCGGGTGCGTTCGTGGGCATTGCGGGCGCGAGCGAGGTCGAGAGACTGGCGGATGGCGGCGAGGTCCGGGTGGTGGGTGACGGGGACGACTTCGGTGTCGTAGAGGACGATGTCGTCGCTGCAGGTGTCGTGATATCCGCCGACGAACCAGGTATCGGCGGGGATGGTGACTCCGCGGGAGAGGAGTTCTTTTCTTACTTCGGGACGATTGGCCATGGCGGCGAAGAGCCGACCGTTGGGACCTCCGCTGCGGCCCCCGCAGGCTCCGCAGTCGTAAGCGGATTCATGGGGATTGTTGAGACTGGTGGAGCCGTGGCCGAGGGTGACGACGATGCGGGCGAAGGCCTTGGTGAGGCCGGCCGGTCCAAGGACGCTAGCGACGCGATCGGCCTTTTCCTGAACGGCGAAGCCGACGAGCAGGCCCGCGACGGCGTGCTGGGATTCGGCATCGTTCCGCATGAGGGAAAGCTCCGTGCGAGGGACGGGGAAGAAGGCGCGGTTAAGGGCATCGCGGAGGAGGCCGTACCGGCGGGGTGCGAGAATTCTGGTGATGAGGGGAATGAAGGAGAGGGTGCCGAGGACGGCGGTACTGAGGGCTCCGCGGACCAAGGTACGCGAGGAGACGAACAGGGTTCGGCTGATGCGGGCGGAGAGGCGGCGGCGGAAGGTCCGTTTTTCCTGGAGGAGGGAGTCTTCTTCGGTAGCCGTTTCGCGGATGGCGTGCTTCGGTTTGACGACGACGGGACAGAGAGCGAAGCCGTGGGCGTCGTCGATGCCTTTGTAATCGACGGCGATGCCGAAGAAGCCGGCGGCAGCGAAGGTTTCGACGAGGGGGTCGACCTCTTCGAGGGCGCGGCGGAAGGACTCTTCGCGTTCATCGATGCAGAAAAAGACTTGGGCGGCGGGGCGTAGGCGGCGGGCGGGCGGCTGGTAATTTTTACGGTGGCTGGCGAGGCCGAGGAGGATTTCTTGTTCATGCCATCGCTCGTAAGCGGCATGGTAGAGGCGGCGGCGTTCGAATCCGTCGAAGGACTCGACTTCGGTGACGAAGCGGGACCAGGCGGGTGAAGACCAGTTGGAGACTTCGGAGGCGGAAAGGTTGACAAGGCGAGCGGCGTCGAACAGGGCGGCGGCACGCGCCATGTGGGCGGCGGCGGGATCGAAGGCGGGAGCCGGAGGTGCCGCTTCGCTGTTCGCCGCGGCGACATGGGCGAGGGTTAAACGAACGGCGACGAACTCAAGGAGGGAGCAGGGGACGGCCTCATGGGGAAAGAGGGCGGGATCCTTTTCAAATTCCGAAAAGAGGCCGGGCCAACCGGGCATGGCCATGAGTTCTTTTTGCAAGCGAGGTTCCCAGTTGCTCTGGTCGGGTCCGAGGTAGGAGAGGACGACGTCGGCGGCGGTGCGATTGCTTTCCAGTTGGGAGCGGAACTCCTTATCGAGGCCGGCGAGGCCGGCGGGAAAGAGGGCGCCACGGGGCGAGAGGAGCTTGCGGACGGCGAGGTAGAACCCTTCTTCTCGGCAGGGCATGGGCCAGTAGGACATGCCTTGATCCAGAAAGACGGAGGAGAGGCGGATGAGCCAGGGATGGATGATGTCGTTGACTGGGTTCGAGAGGCGGGGCGGGGGGGCATCGGGGACTTCGGTGCGCCGGAGGCAGGCGTCGAAGAGGGCGCGGGCACCGGGGTTTGCGAAGTCGGCGGATAAGTCGCCCTCTTCCAAGCGCCAGCCAATGGTGTCGGCGTCAAAACCGCGAATGCCGGGATGGAGCATGGAGGTCCAAAGCCGGCGCCGGGAGAGTCCGGGAAGAATGCCGGCATCCGGTTCTTTGGCGAGAACGACATCGAGGTCTTCGGTGCGGATCCGATTCAGGCGGATCGCCTCCCGATACTTTTCCTCCGTCATGTACGGTTCGGTCTGAAAGATGCGGGAGGCTTCGATAACGGCCTGTTCGAAGGGGAGGTGTTGGAAGGCGTGGAGGGTGTTGTGGTGAATGAAGACGCCGATAGGCCCCTGCGCGGGCAGAAGGTGAGCCAAGTGGTGCAGCACGTGGCTCAGATGAGCTTTGGGGTCGGAATCCTTGCTCAAACGGCCACCGCGGGACGGACTTTGCGGCGGGCGGCCAACTTGTGGTCGGTGAGGCCAGTCATGATAAGGCGGCGACCGGCCCAACTGCGGGCGATGCCGTGGTTTTTGTCGAGTACCGTGTGGTCGACGGCCCAGGCGTTTTCGAAGTCGATGATGACAACCTTGACGGTCTCGTCGACCGAGGGCAGGCGGTTCTTTAGACCGGCGTAGTTCGTGGAAATAGCGGCCTCGTGAACAAGAAGGAGTAGTTCGTCTCCGACGCGTTCTTCTTCGACTATAGCCTTAAACACCGTGGTGAGGCGGGCACCGTTTTTCAGATAGAGGGCAACTGTGATAACGAGTCCCAAGGCTACGCCGATGAGGACGTCCGTGGCCAAGGTGACGATCATCGTTGCTGCGAACATGAAGAGTTGCTCGGAGCCCTTCGGTGGCCGATAAGGACATTGCGAATCCGTTGAGCCTGAGCGTGTATACGGTGGAGGGGCATCGGAGCCGGTTGATGGAGAAGTTAAATCTTCATTCGACGGGCGATCTGGTGCGATTTGCGATTCGGAATGGCTTTATCAGCTAGAGGCAGCAGGGTGAGATCATTACCGGATGCCCTTGCCTACGCTTCAAGATCAGTTTGGTCACATTGACATTTACTTGTTCGACCTGCTTTTGAAAGGCCGCATCGTTCCGGGGATGCGGATTTTGGACGCTGGATGCGGGTTTGGCCGGAACCTGGTTTACTTGCTGCGGGAGGGGTATGAGGTTTGGGGGGCGGACTTGAATGCGGACGCGGTGGAGAGCGTGCGGGCGTTGGCGCGGCAGTTTGCACCGGGTCGGCCGGCATCGAATTTTCGGGTTGAGGCCGTGGAGAGTATGTCGTTTGAGGGTGGCTGTGCGGATGTGGTGATCAGCAATACGGTTTTGCATTTGGCGGCTGACGAGGCGCAGTTTGAGGCGATGCTGGCGGGTTCGTGGCGGGTGTTGAAGCCCGGCGGGCTGTTTTTCTGCCGCCTGGGATCGACGATTGGGATGGAGAGCCAAGTGGAGCAGGTGAAGGGGCGGCGTTACCTGTCGCTGGATGGGTCGGAGCGGTATCTGGTGGACGCGGCGTTGCTGGAGGCGCTGACGGAGCGGTTGGGGGGTGAGTGGGTGGAGCCGTTGAAGACGACGGTGGTCCATCAGATGCGGGCGATGACGACTTGGGTGGTGCGGAAGAAGATGGGGTAAGGCCGCGGGGGGTGTTCTCCCCGCGGCCTTGCTTTATTACTGAGCGGTACCGTAGACCTTGAGCTTCACCGCACCCAAGGTTCCGGCGGTGCCGTTGGCACGGTCGTCGGAGACCACCACTTTCCACGTTCCAGCCGCCGACTCACCCCAAAAATGTGGAGTGGTGAAGGTATAGTCCGTAAAGTCGGCGTTGTCGTCGTTCGGCCGGCTTGCCGCCCCAACAACGTATCCGCCGGGAGACAGGATTCCGAAGGAAAGATCACCTCGCTTGGCATGCTTCACGGTTACCGTGACTTCAACGTGTTCCACCCGGATCTTGGCGTTCGGCAAGGCGAGGGATACTTCTGCTAAGTTGCCGTTGTCGGGGATGGCCCCGCCAGTACCAGTGGCTTCGGCACTGACCAGCGGACCAGAAACCTTCCAATCGGTGGCGAGTTTCAAGGCCTCCGCTACGTTGAGAAGGCCCGCCCCGAAGGCATTGCTAAAGCTGAAGCCGCCATTGTTGGTTACGAACTTATCCGTTCCTTCCAGCCCTTCGCGGGTCGCGGATTTCATGAGGATTTCCTTGACGTCGCGATAGTTGAGGTTGGGGTTCATCTCGAGAAGCAGGGCCGCCGCGCCGGAGACCTGAGGCGCCGCGGAGGAGGTCCCGTTCGCCGTGTCGGTATAGTTGATCGGCGCTTCGGTTGTCGGGTAGTTTTCGGCTTTGTTCTTGAACGCCTCGTCACCGGAAGT
>JBKJLJ010000579.1:0-3561 GCA_046597015.1 Bryobacteraceae bacterium | reverse complement strand
CACGGTGTTCATCCCCGCAACCGCGGCGAATGCGATCAGCGCGACTACCAGGCTGTATTCAATAAGGTCCTGGCCGCGTTGGTCCTGGACGAGTGTCGACTTCAAAGCCTGAAGCTTCACGTAACCTTTCAAAAGCAATTCATTCATGACTATTTCTCCTAAGAAATGTTTTCCCTCTTGATTAGGTGGGATACACTTTCTAAGGCAAGTCTTATGCCAAACTAGGGTTGAACCCTAAGCCGAAGGTTCTAAAGAACTACGCGGCGACGACTCGCAACTGTTTCTATTTGAGTGTCAACGACAGTTGACACAAGGCGCTCCGGAGAGGCGCTCCTTCTTTACAGTGGACGGAAACAGGAGCGAAAGGTCCTCGATGGGTAGGCTCAGGATCTGAACGCCGTTGCTCATCACGGCTTCCAGATGGCCCCTGGGAAACCTAGATCGAATGCCATCGATATATTTTCCGTACTCGTCGTCTGTAAACGGAAGTGGAAATAGGATGAATCTTCGGTACGCCGAGACAGGCAGTGTTGAGGCGAGTTGCGTGTCCCGCTGACGCATAGTGAAGGCAATCGTTCCTGAGTCGTAGCGAAGCTCGGGAAATTGGATCGTCAAGTAGTTGGGGAAGTAGTAGCCCGCGTGACGGTATCCCAAAAAATGAGAATCAAACCCGACGATGAACGCTTGCTGGGGTGACGCGGCTTGCGGCAACGCCACTTGGATCGCCTCCAACTCCGCCTCGAACGTGCGGACTGCGGAGTATGAGCAGTAGAGCGGCGCCCATAGATAAATAGCCGTGTTGATTGCGCACGCGGCCGTAACCAGCCCCACTTTGCCACTTGAGGGCAGCGGAACGGTTCGTTGCCATTCGGCGGCCCAATGCCCCAGCCAGGCGAATGCTGGAGGGGCCAGTAGCAACAGGTAGCCGCTGTTGACAAATTTCAAAAAGATACAGGTGAAGAACAGGAGCGCTGGCGTTACCCACACCCATGTGAACATCACCTTCCGTTTCCGTTCCTTGTCATCGGTTTCGGACTTCTGGAATCCGAGCGCTACCCCAGTGCCAAAACAGAGAACGGCGATGAAACAGATCGTGAATAGACGGGCAATCGTCATGAGGGGGTTGGAATTAAAGATTGTCTCCCTTGACGGTGCAATCGTCCATAGGGCCGCCAGGGAAGCGGCGTACGCCCCCAAACCGCCGATTTCCCAAATCATCGGAATAAACCAAGCGGCAAGGGTTGCAAAGAGTGTGGCCACCCCCCATAACACATGGACCCGGTGAGCCTTGACAATCGAGAACAGGAATAATGGCCCGACGAACACCAACGACGAAGGGCGAAAGCCGGCAGACAACCCGACGACTATTGCGGCAGGAACAATCAGCCGTACATTCCCGCGGTATACAGCCCAGCAAACGTATCCTGCCAGTGCGGAAAAGAAGGCCTCGACGATATAGGTTAAGGCAACGGTTCCGTGGAACCAAGTCAACGGCGAAAAGACAAAAAGCAGTCCCGCGAACATCGCCGCACGGCGTCCAAACCATTCATCGGTTAACAAATAGATGACTGCTACTGCTGCACAGCTCGCCGCAATACTGATCGTGACAAAAGCGGTGTTCGCGTCCTGGCAGATGACATTAACCAAGCGGCCTAGACATATGTACAGGAAATAGCCTGGAGGGTGAGGTTGGTGTACACTCGTATCGAAGCGCTCCAGCGCCAGCGCGAAGTTTACGGAGTCCAGGTCATAAAGATAGTGACTCCGGAACGCGAAGCGGCTGATCGCGATGAGTACAATCAACATTACGATAGCGAATCTTTTGGGCATCTTCAAATGGCTTCCTCATACCCCATGGCCCTTCAATTGCTCCCCACACTCTAACACATGCTCAAATCGCCGGAGACTGCTTTATCTCAGGGACCCTCTTTGCTGATCATGGAGATCGGGGTTACTTTCTTCATTTGCCTGATTGCCTTCTGCTGGCCCCATACCGGGTCCCTGGCTAGAAGACTAGAAGAATGGTTCGGCCGCTTGGCGCGGCGACGTTCCCTAGCGGTCATCACCGTCGGTGTTACCGCCGGCCTGCTCCGGCTATCCTTCCTGCCGTTGGTGCCGGTGCCAAAGCCATTCATTCATGACGAATTCAGCTTTCTTCTCGCTGCAGACACGTTTGCTTCGGGTCGCGTGACCAATGCGACTCATCCGATGTGGACCTATTTCGAAAGCTTTCACATCACACAAAAACCAACCTACATGTCCATGTACTTTCCTGCACAAGGGCTGGTTCTCGCAGCCGGGAAACGTGTTTTTGGCAACCCCTGGTTCGGTATACTCGTCAGCGTTGCGGTCATGTGTTCCGCCATCTGTTGGATGTTACAAGGCTGGTTGCCCCCCGGCTGGGCGTTGCTTGGCGGCATGTTGGCCGTCATGCGACTTGCCTTATTTAGCTACTGGATCAACATGTATTATGGGGGCGCCGTAGCGGCAATCGGAGGCTGTTTAGTCCTGGGTGCTCTTCCGCGGATCCTTCGTAAAGCGCGAACGCTGGACTTCCTGGTGCTGGCTGCCGGCGCCCTGCTCCTGGCCAATAGCCGTCCTTACGAGGGAATGCTTCTATGCTTGCCGGTCGCGGGCGCCCTGGTCTGGTGGTTAGCTCGAAGACCGCATCCACTTGCTTCGGTTCTGATCAAGCGCGCCGTGCTTCCCGTGGCTCTCATTCTTGTTTCGATTGCATGCATGGGTTATTACAATTACCGAGTCTTTGGCAACGCGCTAACGCTGCCGTACCAGGTGAATCGAGCAACTTACGCGGTAGCGCCCGTCTTTCTATGGCAGAATCCGCGGCCGGAGCCTGTATATCGCTACAAGGTTTTCAAAGATTTTTACACGCAATGGGAGCTGGGCGACTTTCAACGGGCAAGAACGCTGCCGGGATTCGTCGGCGTAACCACCCAAAAAGTAGGCGTACTAATAATGTTCTATTTCGGCGTTGTTTTACTTATACCCTTGATGATGGTGCCTTGGGCCATTCGCTCCCGCCGGTTACGATTCCTGCTTGTAGCGGGGGTGGTCTTTGCCATTGGCCTGAGCGGCAACGCCTGGTTTTTCCCGCATTACGCGGCCCCAGTCGTCGGAGCATTGTACGTACTGCTTCTGCAGTCGATGCGGCACTTGCGCGTGTGGCGGCCGGAAGGCAGGCCGGTTGGGCTATTCCTGGTGCGTGTAATCCCCGTCATTTGTGTATTACTCGTCGGCTTACGCCTGTTTGCTGGACCCTTACAAATCCCTCTTGGACATTGGCCCGTCATGTCGATGTGGTACGGAATGGAGCCGATTGGCCTCGAACGGGCGCGAATCGCAGCGGACCTGGAGTCGCGGCCAGGCCGCCACCTTGTTGTAGTTAAATACACTCCTGAGCATGTCCCCTTTGACGACTGGGTTTACAATGCAGCCGATATCGATAACTCAAAGGTTGTCTGGGCCCGCCAACCGGAAACAGGCGACGCTTCTGGGCTGCTCCATTACTTCAGGGACCGCAATGTATGGCTACTCCAGCCA
>JBKJLJ010000553.1:0-4819 GCA_046597015.1 Bryobacteraceae bacterium | reverse complement strand
CGTTGGTTCACGTCGGCCGCGCCGGGATTATCCGGGTCGAGTCGACTGGCTTCAGCGGCGTTGCGATTAGCGGAGGTAAGTTGCTCGTTTCGCAGGTCGCCCAGCGCCGCTTCGAGGAGTTGAGCCGCGCGTCGACTGCGCTCAACTGCGGCTTTCGCCTTCTCGACCGCCGCCTTCAACTCGGCGTTGCTCGGATCGAGTCGCGCGGCGGATTCAAAGGAATGAATCGCTTCTCCGAATCGGCGGTTCCGCAGGTGCTCCTCCCCGGCATTGCGAAGGGACAAAATCTTGGGCTGAATTGCCCTCAGATGCGACTGCTGCGCAATCCGCTCCCGCAGTGTGCGGGCCTCTGTTTCCATCGGGTTTAGGTCGAGGATTCTGCGGACCAGCGCCTGCGTCTCCTCCCAGCGCTGTTGCTCAAAGAGCTTGTGGGCTTCCGGCAAGAGAGATTTGGCCCGCTCGCGCCGGAGGTCGAGCAAAATAGGCTCGACATCCATGTGGAGATCTTCCAGCGATTGGTAGCGCAAGTCTCGTTCTTTCGCCATTGCGCGGAGAATGATCCGCTCTAGCGCCGGGGGGCAATCTGGGGCCAGGGGAGCCATCGGCTTGGGCTCTTGGTTGGCGATGGCGTACATGAGCCCGGGGGTAGTAGCGGCTGCAAATGGGTGTTTCCCGGTGACAAATTCGTAGAAAATGACGCCGAATGCCCAGATATCGCAAAGCGGGTCGACATCGCAGTCGCGAAACTGTTCCGGGCTCATATAGTTCAACGTGCCGACGAGGAAGCCGGTTTTGGTCAACCGGGTGGCCTCGGCTCGCGTTAGACGGGCGATGCCGAAATCCATTACCTTCACCGTGCCGTCTCGCAGCAACATTATGTTACTGGGCTTGACATCCCGATGCACGACGCCCGATTCATGAGCGCAATGCAGGCCGACGGCCACCTGCTGCATGATTTCGATCTTTTCGAGCAACGACGTCGCGGCCTTCGATTGCATGCGCTTCTGGAGGTCGTCGCCTTCGAGGAACTCCATGACCAGGTATTGCAGACCGTCTTGCTCACCGAACTCGTGGATCACGACCAGATTCCTGTGCCGAAGGTTCCCCGTTGTCGCTGCCTCCATGCGAAAACGGCCCAAATGTTCTGGATCGGTAGCATCGGGAAGCAGAAGCTTCAACGCGACAACGCGATTTACAGTTGGATCAAAACAGCGGTATACGCGGCCAAACCCGCCGCGTCCAATTTCCTCCAGAATTTGGTATTTTCCGATCTGTTTGATCATGCTGTCCATATTAGCCTTGGCAGTGGCCCACCCCTTGGCGACTCTCGACAATGGATCCTGCCATGATACCGCTTGCGGCCTGACGTTGCGGCTTCCGGGTTCAAAGTGCGGGTTCAACTCCCTGGATCAAATTGACACCCTAACATCCGTTGGCTATAGTACGAACTCCGTCCGATTTCACTTCAATTTCTTGGGACCTCAGAACTATGACAGCCTGTATCCGTAGAACCGTGGGCTACTTCACGCGCCGGTCCGTTTTGCTGCCCTTGGCGACACTCGCGATCTCCCTCTTTTGCGGCGCGCCGGCCGCGCAGGCTCAGGGTGGTTCCGTAGTTCGATCCGGAAGCTATGAGTTGGGCGGCTTTCTCGGATCCAGCTATGGAATCGACAAGGCTCGATGGATGGGCGGGGCTAACCTCACCTACGCTGTAACTAAGTACATTTTGCCCTATACGGAGTTTAGTTACTTTCCAGGGATTGGCCGGCAGAGTACGTCATCCGGCAACGGCCGTACGATTAAGACGACTTACAGCATTCCATTGACCGACTTCCATGGTGGGGTGCACATCCGCATGCCCATCCGCGAGTTCCCAATCGTCCCGTATGGTGTCTTTGGCGTGGGCATGATCCACACTCCCTCCAAGACCGTGAAGGCGTCCGTCGACGATGGGCAGGCCGTCCGGGAGCGCGATCTTGCTGCGCCGTCGGCTACCAATCTGGCGGTGAATTTTGGCGGTGGGCTTCGTTTCTACGTCCGGCAGCGCTTTGGCTTCCGCGCGGAAGCCAAAGTCTACAAGCCGACCGGAGACTTCAAAGACTACTTCGGCAAAGTTGAGTTCGGCGTTTTCTACCAGTTCAAATAGCCGTTTCTACTGAGCGGGCACCTGTCACGCGCCCGCCACTTTCCAGGCGCTGGTCTGCGCGGCCAGGGTTTGCATCGCCAGCCAAATTGCTTTGGTTCCGCAAACGCCGTTTTAGACGTGCTGTTTGAGTTGACTACCAAGCGGCCGCCCGTCTTCGTAATGCTCGAATCGCCAGCCATGACCAGAGATTGTGAGTTCTGTTACTGCCCGTCTCCACCGAGAGGCATGACCGTCGCCGCATTGCCCTCACGGTTGTCCGGGAAAAGCAAGAGCAGGTCGCCGGGTACATAATCGGCGAAGTAGCAGGCGATTCGCGCATCGACTGCCGTATTGACGAGACCCCATACCGTCACCAGGTTATTCGCGTCGGCCTGATCGTCATAAGTGAAGCTCACGAGACGACTGCCCGAGATCCCGGTCGCTGGCTTGATCCCGACCGGATTGGGGAAGCTCACCGTGGTGGGAGCCACCTCGTGTAGGAGTTACTCACACTCTCGAGGCGCTGTTCGGCCACGTCGACGGCCGTCGCTGCCCCCCTAGAAAGTTCACCCGCAGGCCGGCCCCGTCGGCTCCAAACCGCAAATCTGCGCCGTCGGCTCGCAGCCCGATCGAGTATCCGTTTCCCCGCGCCAGGAGCGGCAGGGAGCCCCGGCTAGGCTCGAAGCGGATCGGAACCATCGCCATTTCGCCGCTAACCGGTGCGGCGTTGAGCATCAGTCCACCAATCTGAAATGTGAGGACGCGGAGTAAAAAGATCGGCACAAACTTCTCCCCGCCTGAATACTAATCGTTTACGGCCCCCCGCCTCCACCCCTTTCTTGTGCACACAATTGTAAGTTCGTTTCGCTAACTGTGGTGTATGCTGATGCCATGCTGGCCAACCGCGTCTTTCTCCTCTGCCTTTTGTCGGCGCTCGCGGCCTTCGCCCAGGGGGTCGTGACCACCATCGTCGGGAACGACTGGATCTTCTCCGCCAACGGCGTCAGGGCTCTCGAAGCGCCGCTGAGCCCCATCATCCACGTCACCGTCGATCGAGAAGGCCGACCCGCTTTCGCCGATCCCGGCAACGCGGCGGTCGTCCGGCTTAACGGCGATGGCTCCCTGACCACCCTGGCCGGGAACGGCATCGCCACCCTCTCGGGAGAAGGCGGCCCTGCCATCAATGCAGCGCTCAACACCCCGCAAGCTGCCGCGTACGACTCAAAGGGCAATCTCTACATTACCGATTTCGCCAACAATCGCATCCGCGTCGTCTCTACCGACGGAACCATCCGCACCCTGATCGGCTCCTCCTCTCCCGGCTTTGAAGGGGATAACGGACCAACCTCGCGCGCCAAAATCGACAGCCCAGGCGCCCTCGCCGTCGATTCGACCGACAACCTGTACTTCGTCGACCGCGGGAACAGCCGCATCCGTCGCATTACCCCGCAAGGCGTCGTCTCAACCGTCGCCGGCAATGGTCGCTTCGGTTTCGCTGGCGAAAACGTGCCCGCCACCCAAGCCTCATTCGGCTCCCCCGAAGCTATCGCCATCGACCGCACCGGCAATCTCTACATCGCCGACACCGAGAACCACCGCTTGCGTCGAGTCTCGCCCCAAGGAATCGTCACCACCCTAGCGGGAACCGGTCGATCCGCTTTCACTGGGGACAACGGCCCCGCCTCCCAAGCCTCCCTCAGCCGACCTGCCGGCGTCGCCATCGACCCCGCAGGCGTCATCTACCTCGCCGATACCAACAACTTCCGCATCCGCCGTATCTCTCCCGCTGGCGTGATTTCTACGATTGCGGGAACCGGTCAGCCTGGCCTCGCGGGCGACAATTCCCCCGCCACCGCCGCTCTCCTCAACGGCCCCTCTGGCCTCGCTCTCGATCCCCTCGGCACCCTGCTCATCGCCGACCGGGACAATTTCCGCCTCCGGTCAATCAACACGGCCGGAGTCATCACCACCCTCGCGGGCAGCGGCCGCTTCCGCGTCACCCCTCCGAATACCTCAGCCCGCAATGCCTTCCTCTACCAACCCCAAGGCATCGCCACCGACTCCCGAGGCACCCTCTTCATCGCCGACTCCGGCAATAACTATCTCCATTCTTCCTCCCCAGCCAATCCCTTTCTTAGCCTGGCCGGCACCGGCGTCCGGCAAGACAACACCAACACCCGCCCCGCCACCGCCCTCGCGACCTCCCTCGCCAACCCCATCGGAGTCACCATCGATTCCCTCGGCAACGTCTACGTCGCCGACACCGATAACCATCGCATCCGCCGTCTCTCCCCCGCTGGAGTCTTCTCCGTCGTCGCCGGCACCGGTGCCCCAGCGTTTAGCGGCGACGACGGCCCGGCCACCGCGGCCTCCCTCACCACCCCCACCTATCTGGCCCTCGACCCCGCGGGCAATGTCTATATCGCCGACACCGGCAACCATCGCGTCCGCCGCATCTCCCCCGCTGGTATCATCTCCACCTTTGCTGGTAACGGTACCCCCCGCTTCGCCGGTGACAACGGCCCCGCCACGGCGGCCTCCCTCAATTCTCCCTACGGCCTCCTCATCGATCGCACCGGCAACCTGCTCATCGCCGACCTCGGAAACGCCCGCCTCCGCCGCGTCACCCCCGACGGCCGCATCGCTACCTTCGCCCGCGGAGGCACCTGCATCGATCTCGCCGCCGATGGCCTA
>JBKJLJ010000257.1:0-6017 GCA_046597015.1 Bryobacteraceae bacterium | reverse complement strand
GCTTCGATGAGAAGATCCTTTACCGGCACGAAAACGGTGGTCAGCGGAACGTCAGGAGGAGTTGGACCTGTAGGCGGAGGTGTCGTCGGCGTGGCCGGCGTGGTCGGGCACTCTGGGAGCGACGGCGCGTAAGGACAATGACCAAACAACGAACCTGCAACTGCTAAATGAAGAAGAAAAATTGGAAGACGCATCAGATTACTTTCCCAAAGTGAAGTGCTTATCTCGATTTTAGCTTATCGGGAAGAGCTGGTGAACGTTATTAGTTCGCGCCAAAACCACTGTTTATCCGCTTTCCTGTGAAGGCCCAACTGGGTACCCGTAGAAGGCCCTAAGCTGATTCGGGCGCAAACTTACTCCCTGTAATTCCCTTGCCATCCCCACTTAGAACATACGAAGACTTATTGACGGCCGAAATGAGGGGTTGCTGGCCTGTTGATTGCCGTCCCCAAGCGGCAGACCGTGGCCAACGCGGCGATGGCAAAAGCGCAGCCGCTATTCAATACCGCTTTCCTGAGCGTTCTGTGGCCGCTTCTATCGACGTGGCGGAAGGTGCTTGGCGAGGACGAGAGTCCGTCCCTTGCTCGTCGTTTATGCGCGTGACATGTGTCACTTTGCAAATTATCTGGCGTTGATCTTTGCACGATATTTGGCGTACTCTTCGAACATAGACTAACCGGCGGGGCTTACGGAAGAGGCCAGGAACCGTATCCGTCCATAGGTGAGCGTTCGCCAGAGCCACTCCAGCGGGCCGAATTCGAAATGTCGCAACCAGGCTGCGCTGAGCGCAGCGAGAACCGGAAATATGACAATCGCAATTCCCAAGGCCTGAGGCACGTTGATCTTTTTCATAAGTCCAAACCCGAATCCGTAACAAACAATCGCGATGAGGATCGTCTGCACCACGTAGGTTGTTAGAGCCGTGCGCCCCGGCCATCGCAGCCATCCCAGGAGCCGGCATCCGCCTTTCGTTTGGACCGCGAGCGCAATCGCGCATGCATAGAACAGGGCGAGCGATGGCCCTGACAACAGGAATGACAGCCGGTATCCCCATCCCGGAACCGAAAGCTTCCCCAAAGGGAGATAAGGCAAAGGGTTGGATGCGAGACCGACAACCAGCGCGAACCACATCACCGTCTTCAACAACCGGTGCCTCTGCTGAAGTTCGTACAATAGCCCGGACTTCACGACCGCAAGTCCCAGCACTGCCATGGGAAGGTAATAGGCCGGAAAGATGGCACGAATCCACGCCAGCACACCGTCATAGTTGTTCCGGAGACCCTGGGCCCTTAAGACCACCAGTTCTGAATAGGACCCGCGCTGCTGGACGTCCTCCAGGCGCTTGGTGAGGGATGCCCTGGCATTTTGTGCGGCCTTCAATTGCGCCGCATCGTATCCCAGAGCCCCGGGGATTGGCTGCATGATCGCTCGCTGGAATTGCAGAGGTACAAGCAACAGGCAAGCGCTTGCGATCAGCGCCCAAACTGGCAATCGCCGGAATAACAAGAGCGTGCAGCCGATCACCGCATAGCTCAAAAG
Organism: Bryobacteraceae bacterium; assembly: GCA_046597015.1. Lineage (GTDB taxonomy): Bacteria > Acidobacteriota > Terriglobia > Bryobacterales > Bryobacteraceae. The sequence goes on along the minus strand of JBKJLJ010000257.1, from coordinate 4,478 downwards.
GATCGAGTTCCAGACCAGAATCCAATGAATAATTCCTATGGCAAACAGAGCGGCCATGCGACGCAGGTAAGTCGCGAGGAACCGCCGATCCTTGGACTCGGCCCGGAACATCAGCACGCCAAAGCCAATCCCGAACAGCATCGACAGAAGGCTTAGCGCCTTATTGGCGATCACGAAGTCGACTGCCTCCCCAGCGCCGGGAGGCTCGTAGCGCGCGTCCCTGATCAGACTCATCACGAGCACTCCGAAGATGGCCAGGCCTCGCAGAATGTCCAGCAGTTCGATACGCTCCCGGACGGATAGCGGAACGGCGGCTTCGAGCATAGATGAGCGATGGATTTCTAGTTTGGCCAAAACAATCTCCTGTCCGTACAATTTCCTAAGAAAGGGGTTGGACGAGTGAGTGTACTACGTTGTCGAACCGCAGCGGGATATGGCCGTGCCGTTGAGCGTGGATTTCGTTGCTGATGATGATTGGCGGTTCAGCCGCGAGACGACTCTCTCCGCACGCTTGTACGACGCATCTGAATATTTGTCACACGATGTGACGCCAGCATGCCGAGCCGGAGGCGCATCGCATTATGTTAGCGCAGCTTGGCACTGGTACCGTCGAGCAGGGAAACACGGGGTATCACGCCAGCCCATCGTTTGCTCCTGGCCAACGGCATAGCGTTTACGAACCCGAAGGACCGGCGGCAACTTCCTCGGACGCACAGTCGGGCAAGCCGCCAAAGCGCAGCGAGACCGATCAGGAGCGCAAAGTCTCGCAGGGTTTAGTTTTCCAGTGGGGTTCCATATGGGTAGGTTTTGCATCGTGCGCCGAAGGCCGTAGGCACGGGCCGTTCGACGTTGCGAATGTCTGTCCCGAAACTTGCGTACCGGCGACCGTTGCACAAACGAGCGGTTTTGCAACGAATCGGCATCATCCCCGTTTACTGGGGTTGTCGCGTTGCGAAAACGTATTGCATTATTATATTTAATGGAGATACATTTGAGCAATGCAGATCGGCTACGCCAGAGTCTCCACCGACGATCAGGACACCGCCGTCCAAGTGGCGACTCTGAAGTCCGCCGGTTGCGAGCGCATCTATAAAGAGAAGGCTTCCGGAGGACGATGGGATCGGCCAGAACTTCACCGGCTTCTGGATCAACTCCGAAAGGGCGACGTGTTGGTGGTCTGGAAACTGGACCGGCTGTCTCGCTCCCTCCGCGATGTACTCACGATCATGGAGCGGCTCGGCGAATCCGGGGCGGGCTTCCGCAGTTTGACCGAAGCCATCGACACGACGACACCGGCAGGCCGAATGATGATGCAGATGGTTGGAGCATTCGCGGAATTCGAGCGGGCCATGCTCAAAAAGCGGACCAAGGCCGGGCTGGATGTCGCCAGAGAAAAAGGACGCGTCGGCGGACGCCGCCCGAAGCTTTCTGCTCAACAGCAGTCCGAGATTCGAAAGATGATCACCAAGGGCGACAAGACTGCTGCCGACGCTGCCCGCTTGTTCAAAGTTCACCCCGCAACCGTCTCGCGGCTACTCGCTCGATCAAGTTCGAGGAAGGTCAGCCGCGCCAAATAGCGCGCGAAGTTCTACGCCAGATAATTTGCAAAGTGACAACATGCTAGCTTTTGGGGCAAAGAGCGACCAAGGGAATTCAGATCAGGAGCTGCGCAGACTGGTGGATGCGATTGTCGCCGACGAAGAGTCAGTTTTTGCGCAATTGATCGACGGGTCAGCAGGACTTGCCAAGGCTGAGTTTTCGGGGGGAGCAACTCGTCAGGGGAAAGACCTCGACCAGTACTTCCTTAACGAAATCGGGCACTGGATTTATTCCGGCGATACCGCTCTCCATTTCGCTGCCGCTTCGTATCGTTGCACCCTGGCGGACCGGTTGCTGAAAGCGGGGGCCTCCGTCCGCGCGAAAAATCGGCGGGGGAGTGAGCCGCTTCATAGGGCTGCCGTTGGTAGCCCTGGTTCGGAACGGTGGGATCCGGCAGCGCAAACGGCTACGATCCGATCGCTGATCAGCGCCGGTGCGGATCCGAATGCGGCCAATATGGACGGGGCTACCCCGTTGCACCTTGCCGTGCGAACCCGTTGCGCTGCCGCGGTAAAAGCCTTGCTGGACCACGGGGCGAATCCGGAAATTCAGAACAAAAGCGGTTCGACACCGAGGCAACTGGCGCGCCCTACCACGGGCCGCAGCGGGGCTGGATCACCGGAGGCGAAGGCTCAGCAACTAGAGATTTTGGCGATGCTCGGCGAGGCTACCGGCCGAAGATAAAACGAAGGCGACGGGGGTCGGCGCCTCCGTCGAGGATACCGTCGTGGAGCAGAATGACGGTGGGGGCGCTGCCGTTGGACCAGTCCCCGGATGCGGTGACGAGATGGCCTTTCGCGCGGAGCGCGTCCAGGACGGGCTTGGCGACGCGGCCTTCGACGCGCAGGCGGCCGGGGACGAACTCGTGCTGGGCGAAGCTCGAATAGAAGTGCTCGGTTTGGAAGCGGGGGGCTTCGACGGCCTCTTGCGGCGACATGCCGAAGTCGATGATGTTGATTAAGACCTGGAGCATGGCTTGGTCCTGATTGTCTCCGCCGGGAGTGGACATGATGAGGTGCAGGCTGCCATCTGGTTTCAGGACCGTGGTGGGGCTGAGGGTGACGCGTGGGCGCTTGCCGGGGGCTAGTTCGTTGGCGTGGCCCTTGGTGGTAACGAAACTCTGGAGGCGGGTGGAGAGGGGGATGCCGGTGTCACCGGCGATGACGCTGGGGAGCCAGGCGCCGGAGGGGGTGGCGTTGAAGGCGTTACCTTGCTTGTCGACGACGTTGACGCAGGTGGTGTCCTGAACGCTGTTGTGCTCGGCGGCGATGGGGCCCGGGCGGGATTCCATGTCGGCTTTGTCGGGGTTGATGAGCTTGCGGCGGGTGGCGGCGTAGTCCTTAGAAAGGAGGGTGGTTTCGTTGATTTTGGAGAACTTGGGGTCACCGTAGTGGGCGTCGCGGTCGGCGAAGGCTAATTTCACGGCTTCGACTTGGGCGTGGAGGAACGCGGGGGAGTTGTGGCCCATGGCTTTGAGGTCGTAGCCTTCGAGAATGTTAAGGGCCTGCAGCATGACGGGGCCTTGGGTCCAGAAACCGGGTTTGACGATGGTGTAGCCGCGATAGGTGGTGGTACGGGGCGTGTCTTCGACGGCTTGGAAATTCTTGAGGTCGTCCAGGCGGATTAGGCCTCCGTTAGCTTCCGAGAAGGTGGCGATCTTCTGGGCGATGGGGCCACGATAGAAGTAATCGCGGACGGCTTGGAGCTTTTTGGTCCGGTTGCCGCGTTGCTTCTTTTCGGCGGCGACGAGTTCGCGAAGGGTTTTGGCGAGGGCGGGCATGCGCATGATGGTGCCGCGGGGGGGTGGGCCGCCGTTGGGCATGAAAAAGGCTTTGGAGGTGGGCCAGGTGTTGAGCAGGCGTTCGCCGTTCTTGATGAAGTTGGCGAATTCTTCGCCTAGCGGGAAGCCTTCGGCATACTCGATAGCGGGCTGGGCAACGTCAGCAAAAGACTTGGTGCCGTACTTTTGGAGGGCGAGCATGAGGCCATCGAAAACACCGGGGAGGATCGCTGCGCGTATCCCTTCCCCGGGGATGGGGGAGAGGCGGGAAGGATCTTCCCAGGGCTCGGGGGTGCGTTTGGAGTAGTAGTCGACGGTGGCGAGTTTGGGGGCGGTACCGACGCCGGAGATGACGATGGGGGGCTTGCCTTTCATCGTGATGATAAGGGGCATTTCGCCACCGAGGCCGAAGCGAGCCTGTTCGGTGACGGCGGCGGTGAGGGTGGAGGCGACTCCGGCGTCGACGGCGTTGCCGCCGGTGGTGAGGAGGCGGAAGCCGGCTTCGACTTCGAAGTTGTTGGCGGCGCCGACCATCTCGCGGGTGCCGCGGACGGGGGGGAACATGATTTGTTGGGCCGAGAGGGTGGTGGCGAATAGGAGGAGAAGCCGCATTGCCCTAGCTTATGTCAATTCGAGGGAAAGCGGTGGGTTGGTCGTTGCGGCAGTTGCCTTGGGCGGGGGTATGTGGCTGGCCAAGCGGTTGGTGCGAATTTATACTAACTCGCGCACCGCGACCGGCTCCGAAACGGCGGGAAGGGGAGTTCCTCTCCCTCTCGAGCCGTGCCGGAGCGATGTTTACGTTTTTAGTCGACTACGCAGATCGGTTTTCCGGCTTCGGAGGTGGCGCGATGCTGTCCAGCGGGACAGGGGGCGGCTTGGCCGGGATCGCCCGTTTGACCTGCTTGTCCGACCTGACCGGCCTGTCCGGTTTGGCCTGCTTGTCCGGTTTGGCCGGTCTGGCCCGCCGGTCCGGCGGGTCCTGGCGCGGCGGGTTGTTGCGCACAACCGCCGAGGAATAAGGCGACCGATAGGGACAAAATACTGACTGCTCTCTTCATGTTTGTTCTCCGTAATATTACTTAACAGCTAGCTGTAGAGA
>JBKJLJ010000463.1:0-2667 GCA_046597015.1 Bryobacteraceae bacterium | reverse complement strand
ATCGGCGGGTGCCAGGCGAGGTGGTGGCGATGGCGCGGGATTTGCGCACGGCGGGGTTTGCGACGGCGTACGATTTTCAGGGGCTGGTGAAGTCTGCGCTGGTGGCGAGGGTGAGCGGAGCGCCGCGGCGGGTTGGCTTCGTTTCGTCGTATTTACGCGAACCGGCGGCGGGGTGGCTTTACACCGAACGGGTGACGCCGCGGGGGACGCACGTGGTGGACCATAATCTTTCTTTGACGGGGGCGCTTTTGGAATCGCAAGGGGCAGAGTTTCGCTTGCCCTTAGGCACGGTTGTCGAAGAACTGCCGGAGGGGCCATTCGTGTTGGCTTCCGACCGAGCAGGGTGGCGGGCGAAAGAGTGGCCGGCCGCGAACTACGCGGCCCTGGCGAAGGGGTTACGGGTGCCGCTCGTGATGAATCGAACGGAGTGGAGTTTAGACCAGCTAATCTACGCGACCCGGAAGGCGGCTGCGGTTTTGGGGCTCGATAGCGGGCCGATGCATTTGGCGGCGGCGCTGGGCAAACCGGGGGTGGCGCTGTTCGGCCCCACCTCACCCGAACGAAATGGGCCTTATGGCGGTACCATCACCGTGATGCGCGCGCCGGGCGCGGAAACGACTTACAAACGAACTCAGGAGATTGCGGATTCTATGCAGGCCCTTAGTGTGGGCGCGGTGCTGGAAGCCTTGGAACGATGCCTCGATATTTCTTCCCCAAACCGTACGCCGATTTAGTCGCCCGTATGCGGGTGCCAAGCGGGTTCCTCCTGGTGCTGGCGTTCGCTTGGTTCGCGCGGCCGACCGCCGAGACGTTGCTTTATGGGGTTCCGGTCTCGCTGGTGGGCTTGGCGCTGCGGGCTTGGGCTGCGGGGCACCTGGAAAAAAACCAGAAGCTAGTGGCCAGCGGGCCCTATCGGTTCCACCGGAATCCGCTGTACGCGGGGACTTTGTTGACTGCATTAGGGCTAGCAGCGGCGGCCGGGCGGTGGGAGTTGGCGGCCCTGTTCGGGGCGGTTTTCGGCTTGGTCTATGTGCCCGTGATGGAGTTGGAGGAGCAACATCTGCGGGGGTTATTTCCGGACTACGCCGCGTATGCGGACCGGGTCCCGCTGCTCATCCCGCGGTGGCCAAGGCTAGAGAATGATACGCCGTTTCGCGGGTGGCTCTACCGCAAGAACCAGGAGTATCAGGCGCTGTTTGGCTTCCTGTTGGGGCTGGGGTACTTGGCGTGGAAGGCTACTCGGGCTTAATGAGGGTGACGCGAGTGTAGGCGACGCGGAAGCCGAGCTTTTCGTAGTTACGTTGGGAGGCGCTGCCGGGTTCTGTATCGGCGGTTGCTATGTCGCAACCAGCCTGGGCTGCGCGGGATAGGCGGTCTTGTATCAGTTTCGTTTGCAAACCGGCTCGGCGGTAGCGACGAATAGTGCCGTCGCACTGGAAAATGGCGACGCCTTCGTGGAAGCCGAGTTGAGCCCCGGCGAAGGCGGTTTCGCCGTCCCGGATGAGCAGGTTGTGCGCTTGCGGCAGGTGATAGAGGGTGCGGCCGAGTTCAAGGCCAGCCGGGGTTACCACGTCGAAGAACGATTCGCCGACGGTGCTCGCCCACTCTCCGGCGTTTTCGGCGGAGGTAACGTCGGCATCGGGCGCTAGAATGTCGGCGGCGGAGAGGGGGCGGAAGAGGGCGTTTTCGAACGAGCCGATTTCGTAGCCGCGACGGGAAAGATAGGTGAAGATCGCGGCGTCGGCGAACGGGCTAAGGATAAAGGTGACCGGGGCCATGCGTTCTTCGTAAAAGGCTTCAGCCGCGTCGATGTCGCCTTCAAACGTGGGCGCGATCATGCCCGCACCTTTTATTTGGGTCAGGGGCGAGGATTCGTCGATGAAACAGGCAGTGCCGCTGCCACACGGGATGGAAGTGGCAGCGGACTCCGGGAAAAGACTGGGATGGACTTCGGCGCTCCACCGGCCTAACGCTGCGGAAGCGCTTTCGAGGCGAAGGGCAAGCGAAAGATTGGCGTGCATCTAACTTAAAAAATCAGCTTGGACGCAATCGATTCGAGAGTGATTTGAAACGTGAGGGCCTCGCCGGCCAACGGATGGTTGCCGTCGAGCATTACTTTATCCGGAGCGATGCCGATGACGCGAACCATGAAGGCTTGGCCTCCGCCGGAGAGTTGGAGTTCGAGACCTTCTTCGAGTTCCATGTCTTCGGGGAAGCGATCCCGTTCCACTTCGAGGATCATCTCCGGGTTCAATTCGCCGTAGGCTTCGCCGGGTTGGATGGTGGTAACGACCGATTCGCCGGGGGAGAGGCCCATGATGGCGGCTTCAAAGCCAGGGATCACCTGTCCTGAGCCAAGCGTAAGTTCCAGGGGTTCCCGCCCCTCGGAGGAATCAAAAATGGTGCCGTCAGCGAGGGTCCCTTGATAGTGAACCTTCACCTTGTCGCCGGCTTGCGCTTTAATCATCGTTCAAATTTTAGCATTGCGGGGCTAATGATTTGAAAGCCCACCGAGCGCGGAGACGGTTTCGCGGAGACTTTGATTCGTGCGCCGCAGGGCTTCAGCGGATTCGTTGGCAGCGGCGGCCGAAGCGACCGCTACCCGGAAGCCCGGACGTTGCCGCGTAGGGATCCGGCGGTCCACTGCGATGTCGAATCCGATCTCGA
>JBKJLJ010000144.1:0-2612 GCA_046597015.1 Bryobacteraceae bacterium | reverse complement strand
ACCGGAGACAGCATGGACGCAGTTTCGCAGTGTTGCCCGTGTTCCTACGCCTTTGGTGCTGAACGGCGTGCATGCTGTCTCCGGTCGGCGTTCGTTTTCATCTAAACGAACGGCTGTGAGGGCGGGTTTTCCAATCCACCGCCAAACTTCTGCCCATTCTTCCCGGTCGACAATGCCGTCGCGAGTCCCGGCCATGTTGCCTAATGCCGTCAGAACGCGGCCAAGTTCTCCGTCCCCAAACTCGGCACCCGATAGGACGCCGTTTTTGTCCTTGTCCGACTTCTTCAATAGATCATCGAATGCGGGAAGGACCTCCGCAGAGTGGGTTTGTGTAAAAACGATGTTGTCAGCGAAGACAGGACTTGAGATTATGCTGCCGTTCGGCATTTCACGGGACCAACGCTCGTCTCCCGTTTTGGCGTCGTAGCCGATTACCCGGCCCGATCCAATCGCCATAATCTCCTCCACCCCATCCTTTGCCCTACGCACGATGGGCGTGGAATAATTGAGGGAAAACGGCATTCTGTTCGTCTTCCATCTAAGGGCGCCAGTTTGTTGGTCAAAGGCTGCGATGTTCGACTCACCGAAACCATCGAGCAGCATGATAACGGATCCGGCGGCTAAAACAGGAGAGGCGGCCATGCCCCAAAGGCTCGAGAATGGCCCCAATGGCTGCCGCCACCGTTCCTTGCCCTTTGCATCATAGGAGACCAGTCCAAAGTTACCAAAGAAGGCATAGATGTTCTTGCCATCGGTAACGGGAGTGGCGGAGGCCCCGTCGTTCAGCGTATGTTGAAACTCCGTACGAGTGCGGCGAACCGAGCGTTCCCAAACGGTCTTACCAGTTTTACGATCTAGACAAAGAACTAAAAGGTTTTCACCCTCTTCCGCCGTTAGAAATATGCGCGACTCCGTCAGGACGGGAGAGGATTTCCCAGGTGGAATCGGACGTTTCCAAAGCAGATTCTTTTTGTCACCGAACTCAACTACGTAGTCGCCGTCAACGATTCCCGCACCGTTAGCTCCCCGAAACCGAGACCATGTTTCTGGCAAGAGCGCCGGAGCGACGGCAACGAGTAATAGAATTGAGCGAACGACGAGTTGCATGTCATCGATATTACATGAAGCGGAGGACCGCGAAGCGTAGTAATGAAAGTTGTATTGTAAGCCGCGCGAACGCAGCGAATCCGAAGGCGCGACGGCCATTCTATGGATCGTCGTCTCAGCGAAATTGCCTGAACTGGACGCAGGTTGCGTAAACCGAAGCGCGCGAGACACCAAGCGCGCTGCAGGCACGGGGCGGTCGCTACGGGAGACGAGCGCTTCGGCGGCGGCGATTAGATCAGATCAGATCCCGGGAATCCGGTTCGGCCAATGTTAGAGAGAAACCTGACATAATGGAGGGGCTCTGGAAATTATGACGTCGCATGGATATGGCACGAGCCTACTCAGACGATTTGCGCTCAAAGTTTGTTGCCGCTTATGAGGCCGGGAATACTGGCCTGGAGAAGTTGGCGGCAACTTTTCAGGTAAGCCGGGCTTGGGCCGAGAGAATATGGAAGACCAAGCGGGAGACCGGCAGTTCTTCACGGCCTGCGGGAAGGCCACGAGGCTTTCCCAGCCGTCTGACCCCAGAGATCCGACAACGCCTTGGCGTGCAGATCGGCAAACAGCCTGACGCCACAGTGAACGAGTTGCGGGGATGGCTGCAAGCTAAGGAAAGCGTAGCCATCAGTCAACAACGGCTCTCTGCCGTGATCTTGGAGATGGGACTTCGGGTTAAAAAAAAGCCTGCACGCCAGCGAGCAGGATAGCGCGGAAGGAGTTCGGCGGCGAGAGCAATGGCGGACAGAGACGGCCGGCATCGACCCGAAGCGGTTTGTGTTTCTTGACGAGTGCGGCGTGACCACGGACATGACGAGGTTGTATGGACGAGCGCCGCGCGGACAACGAATTCATGAGGGGACCCCGGACGGACGATGGCACACGGTTACCATTCTGGGTGCAGTCACCTGCAAGGGATGGCAAGCGGTTATGACCATCGAATCGGCTACCGACGGCGACGTATTCCTGACCTACCTCAAAGAAGTGCTCTGCCCGACATTGCAGACCGGGCAGATAGTGGTGATGGACAATCTTTCCGCCCACAAAGTAGAGGGGGTGAAAGAACTGATTGAGGCCACCGGTGCCGAGCTGCGATACCTCCCTCCCTATTCCCCGGACTTCAACCCGATCGAGCCCTGCTGGTCGGTCGTCAAACAACGTTTGCGCCAACTCATGGCGAGGTCAGTGGCTGCTCTTGACGTCGCTCTCCCCACGGCCCTCGCCCTCATCTCTCCCGAAATTGCTCAAAATCTCTTCCGACACTGCGGATATTTACTCGGTTAAGTCGAGATTTGCTCTAAATGCTTTGTCGGTGTGAGAATAGGTTGGTGCGGTAATCGTTGGACGCAATGAGCTGCTAGGGCGGTTTTTTTGGCCGGGGTCTGACTTCCCTGCGGCAAAATTAAGGAAACAGCTACACCATGTTGCAATCGCTACATTTGAGAAATGTCGGCTTGGCGCCCGACGTGCGTGTGGAATGGGCCGAACGCATCGACTTAATTGCTGGC
>JBKJLJ010000990.1:0-4837 GCA_046597015.1 Bryobacteraceae bacterium | reverse complement strand
CCCCCCCCCGCGCCGGCTGTTATTATGCAACGCCCGGGCCGCCAGCTCTTTTCCGGTGCCGCTTTCTCCCGTAATCAGCACGGCGGCAGTCGTAGGCGCAACTTGCCGAATCAGCGCGAACACCTCCTGCATCGACGGAGTTTGTCCAATTAACTCTCCTAAAACTCCAGAAAACGATAACTGCCGCCGCAGTTCCTGATTCTCTTGACCCAGCCGGCCTTGCTCGCCCGCCCGGTTCAACAACAGTTCCAACGCCGTTACATCAATCGGCTTTTCAAGAAACCAGAAACCGCCCAGTTCATGAATCGTTTTCAACGCTTTATCGAGGCTGCCAAACGCGGTCATCAAGATGGTGGGGGGAACCTCTTGACGCTGACGAAGTTGGCGAAGCATTTCAAAGCCGTCGAGGCGAGGCATCATTAAATCGCTGAGGATCACGTCTACCGGAATCGTATGCAACAGCGTCAGAGCCTCTTCCCCATTACTCGCCTGTTCCACCTCGTAACCCCATCCGGAGACTACGCTGGCTAGGAATTCTCGGTGTTCCGCTTCATCGTCGACAATGAGCACTCGCATTGCCAAATTATGGCACAAGGAACGAGATAATCAAGTGCCCTGCTAGGTAGACACGAGATTTAGCAGAAGTCTTTTCGATGAATCTCCAACCTCACCATCAGAGCATTCAGGGTTGTCCGACACATGCCGAGCTGCACCGCCGCCTTCGCAACTACGCCGCCGCACTGCCTCAGGGAATTGAGAACATGCTCTCGTTTGGCATCGTCAAGCGTCTCCGCCCGGGCATTCGGTACGGCCCTAACCCGCAATTCTTCCACCGGCGCTGCCAGCACTTTGGTGCGCGAAAGAATCACCGACCGCTGGATGAAGTTCTCAAGTTCGCGGACGTTTCCCGGCCAGGACCAGGCCGACAAGGCGCTCAGGATCGAGCCCGGAATGGGTCCAATTTCTTTGTTCAACTCGGCCGCGTAGATCTTTGTAAAATGATCGACTAGCAAACCGATATCGTCGCCTCGCTCCCGCAGGGGCGGCGTGGTAATCGGGAAAACATTCAAACGATAGTACAGTTCACTGCGAAATGTTTTCTCGCTCATCATGGAGGTTAAATCGCGATTCGTCGCGGCAATGATCCGAACGTCCACGGGAATCGACTTGGAACCTCCGAGGCGTTCGATCGTCCTCTCCTGCAGGGCCCGGAGCAACTTCGGCTGCAGCTCCACAGGCATATCCCCCACCTCATCCAGGAACAGCGTGCCTCCATTGGCTAACTCGAATCGCCCCAATCGCTGGTTCATCGCCCCAGTGAAGGCACCCCGTTCGTGGCCGAATAACTCGCTCTCCAGAATTCCAGCGGGCACGGCGGCACAGTTTAACGTAATGAACGGAGCGTTCTTGCGGCGGCTCATTTTATGAATGGCGCGCGCTACCAATTCCTTACCGGTTCCGGTTTCCCCTAGGAGTAGGGCGGTGGAGTCGGTCGGCGCGACCTGTTCCACTAATTCCATCACCCGCCTCATTAGCTCACAACGGCCAATAAATCCTTCGAATCCTGCCGGGACTGGTGGAGCTGTCTGGGTTCTGATCTCTCGGACCTCCTCGCGAGGGAGGGGCCGTACGGTAGCGAACCAACGAAAGGGTGCCGTCTCCAGAATAACCGCTGTAATCTCCGCAGAAATCCGTGTTCCATCTTTACGGATCAAATCTCTTTTATATGGCGCGACATCCACCAGGGCAGATTCAGCAAGTGCGGAGCGGGAAAACCCGGAACGGGTGGACGGCGGCGGGGCAAGATGCCGCCAGCCGAGCGACGCGTCAAGAAGTTCGTCCATCGTGTAACCGAGCAACTCCAGAAAGGCATCACTCGCCCTCGTAATGCGGTCTCCGTCGCCCAACGCCGAAGCTACCACCGCGCTTTCCGCAAGGGGTGATTCGCCCTTGAACGGGTACTCAATTGCTCGCGGTTCATCGACGGGAACGGGGAATGGATGGCGGTAGGAGGATGTAAACTCTCTTCTAGACGTGTTGTTCATGATCATGATGCAATCTCCTTCGCAGCGCGAAAAAAGGTTCGGTGGTTGCCTCGGTATCGAAGGAAGCCCAAATATTTTGGGAGGACCTTCTTTTCCGACACTACATTTAGTAAAACAAGGCCACTTAGCAGTTCACCTTAACTGAACCTGCAACTCTTATTGCAATTCTCCCGCCATTCGTATGTGATTGAAAAGATTAGGTAAGTCTCAGGGCTGTGGGAACATATTTCCCCATCGGTCAAAAATAGAGTACAAATGTAGGGGGTGACAGACCGAACTTTCGAAGGTCGATCCGAACCTCCGTTTCTGAACCGGCTTGGGCATATGGTCGGGCGTGGTGATGGTCTACACTTTTAAGAGCGGTACAGCGCTTATGTCCGGATATCGAAGTGACACTGCAATCTCGTTGACCCCGGGGGCGGGTCGATCCGACCGAAGCGCAGAAGGCGCTGGGCATCCGGCATGGTTGGCGGCGGCGATCGTCGAAAGTTCGGCCGATGCCATCCTTGCGCTCGACTTGCAAGGCACCATCCTTAGTTGGAACACCGGAGCGGCTAAGTTGTTTGGCTACCGGGCCGAAGAAGCGATTGGACAGTCGCGCAATCTGGTAATCCCCCCCGAGCAGATGTCGGAGCTGGAACTGACGGAAGTTTCGTACCGCCTCGACACCTTCCGGCTGACCAAAGACGGGCGCCGGATCGCTACGTCGAGCACGGTCTCTCCCCTAAAAGACCGCGACGGTCGGATTATCGGTTCTCTGGAAATTGCCCGCGAGGCGAGCGTCGGCAATTCATTCCCGCTAGCGAACGAGGAAGACACAGGCGGCGAACGGATCGGGCGCAGCGAACAACTGCACCGCATGGCGTTTGCTGTCGCTCCTATCGGCATAGCGTCCATCGCCCCGGACGGATGCTTTCTCGAGGTCAATCAGAGCCTGTGCGACATCACCGGCTACTCGGCTGCGGAATTGAGGCGAATCAACGTGGCGGAGCTAGCGCTTCCAGAGGATGATCGGCCGGGTGAGGCCGCACTTCTTCAGCTGCTCCTGTCCGGAGCGGCCTCAATTTATGGCAGCGAACTACGATTGCTCCGTAAAGACGGCCAAGTGCGCTGGGTTTCCGTGCGGGCCACTCCGCTGGGTAGTTTCCCGGCCGGGACCGAGTTTGGCCTGGGTTTGTTCCTCGACCTGAGCGAGCGGAAGCGGGCCGAAGCCCGGCTCGTCGAACAGGATGGCCTCCTCTCTGCCCTCGTCGAGCAGGCACCCATGGGCATGCATGCGGTGGACGATCAGTTCCGCATGCGGCGCATAAACGAGGTAGCGCTCTCGGTTTTCAAAAGCGATCAGCCGGTCATCGGCCGCGATTTTCAAGAAATCCTCGAGAGCCAATGGGGCCCGGAGTTGGGCACCGAAATTACCGCGATATTCCGCCGGACATTGGAGACAGGAGAGCGTTACGTGGCTCCCACCTTCACCGAGCACCGGGCAGACTTGGGCGCGGAAAAGACCTACGAGTGGGAGCTTCAGCGCTTAACTCTGCCGAACGGGAAATTCGCGCTGGGCTGCTACTTCTCAGACGTCACCCACATGGCGCAACTGGGACGAACCGTGATCGAAAACGAGCGGCGTTTTCAAGAGATGATCGAGGCCATCCCCGCCGCTGTTTACACCACTGATAGCGAAGGGTACCTCACCCACTTTAATCCCGCCGCCGTCGCCTTAGCCGGTCGCACACCCGAACTGGGTACCGATCGATGGTCCATCTGCTGGAAACTTTCTCTGCCCGATGGAACGCCCTTAGAGCCCCAAAACAGTTTTATGGCGATCGCATTGCGGGAGGGCCGAATCGTACGGGGTGTCGAATTCGTGGTGGAAAGACCCGACGGCACCAATGCTATTGTGATGCCGTTTCCGACGCCGATTCGCGATTCCACGGGTCGGATTGTCGGTGGCATTAACATGCTCGTGGATATCACCGATCGGAAGCGGATCGAAGCAGCTCTCCGGGAGAGCCAAGCCCACGTTCAATTGGCCACCGAGGCCAGTGGCATGGGAATCTGGGAATGGAATATTGCCGCCGGAACGATCCGCTGGGATCGCGTCATGTTTCAGATTTACGGGATTGAACCCACTGCGGATCTCACCATCCCGTTGAGTGCGTGGAGCAACGCGGTGCTGGACGAAGATCTAGCCGAGCAGGAGCGTGGGTTAAGAGAGACAATTCGACGAAGGCTCCCGGGCACCCGCGAGTTCCGCATCCGTCGTCCGGGCGAAGATGGCTGGCGATATATCCGTTCGATGGATACGGTTCGCACCAACTCCCGCGGGGAGGTCGAATGGGTATTAGGAACAAACGTCGACGTCACCGAACAGAAGCGGGCCGGACAAGCCCTGCAGGCGATTGAAACCCGATTGCGCTTGGGGATGTGGTGGGACTTTCCCTGGCGGAAGTGGATTACGTCACCGAAACCATCCAAATGACAGCCGATGTAGCCCGACTGTTCGGTCTGGGAGACATCGAATGTTCAACGCCTCTAAATCTCTTTGCGGCCGCGATTCACCCGGACGACCGGGATGAATTCAGCCGGCGAAAACAGGCCGCGCGGAATTCGGCCGGTGACGGATTGTTCTCGATGGATTTCCGCGTACCTCGGCCTAACGGCGTGCTGCGATGGGTTCGTGTGCGAGGGCAGGTAGCGTTCGGCCACACGGATCCGTCCCTGCGGCCATCGTGCGCCGTTCTCGCCTTTCTCGATGTGACGACCGAAAAGGCGGCGAAGAGAATCCTCCGCCG
>JBKJLJ010000901.1:0-2503 GCA_046597015.1 Bryobacteraceae bacterium | reverse complement strand
TGGGTCGGTGGCGGCGTGCCCCACGGCAACACCTCCACCCGCACCGCGTTTCCGTAGCATCGATGAATCACATCCCGCATCTCCGGCGAGGGCACGATGCAAGCCGTCGAATGGCGCACGCAATCGAGCTGCTTCTGAAACACCAACTGCAGCACGTCGGGACAAAACGAACCCAGCCGCCTATGCCATCCGACGAGCGTCTCCGGAGCCACCCAACTCCGCCCATAGATCGCCGCGACGTACGCCACCACGTCGACATGGAAGATCGTGAAGAGCCGATACCCCGCCTTGGCCAGCCGCGCGAAGTCCGGCCCCTCAGAGATGTCGTTCACCAGCACCACGACCTCGCTGGGTTCATATCGCAAAATGGCCGCGGTCGATTCCGCCTCGAACTGCCGGCAGAACGAGGCGTACTCCATCTCCGAGTACGACACGAGTTCCCGGCCCGTCACCTTCCCGGGCAGGATCGGCACCACCTCCGGCCACGCGGCTCGCAGCAATTCAAACACCGCCGCGCCGCCCCCCAGCGGCACCCGTTCCCCCGCAAACCCGCCGTGGGCAGCCGTATAAAGGATCCTCACCGGATGAACTGGTCGACGAAATCAGCGCCCAGGCCGACCTCGATGTAGTGCTTGCGGCACATGTCAATTTTCGTGAAAACGTCCTCGAAGCCGGTGTGGTTGCCGTCCGCGTCGACGTAGTACATGCAGCCGGAGATGTTGAAAAACGTGATCATCTCGTCGGCGGAATCCACCGTCAGCGTATGCGTCTCGCCCGGGGGTTCGAACACGTAGTCACCAGCGTTCGCCACCCAGTCATGCTCCAGGTAGTGCCAGCTTCCCTTGATCACGTAGCCATGCACGGGCGCCGGATGCCGATGCCGGCTCAGCACCCCGGCCTTCCGCACGCGGAGCAGATTGCACCATCCGCCGGTCAGCGTGTTCAACATTAACGGCCGGAACCAAACGTCCTTGGCCTGCGGCACCCAGACGCGCTCGTCCTCTGGCACGGCCGTGACGACAATTTCAGGGGGGGATAACGGATGGGTCGACATGGTTTAAGCGGCCGAGTAGCCGCCGTCGATCGGGACTACCGCCCCCGTCATAAAGCTGGCCGACTCGGAACATAAGAATAATACCAGCGGCGCTAACTCTTCTGGCTTCCCCCACCGCTTCATCGGCGTCCGCTCAATCAATCCGGCTGACCGCGCCGGGTCGTCCTGCAGCGATTGCGTCAATGGGGTCGCGATCCACCCAGGAGCAATGGCGTTCACCCGAATCCCCTCCGCCGCCCACGCCACCGCCAGCGACTTCGTCAACTGGACGATCGCTCCCTTGCTCGCCGCGTAGGCCGGCACGCGTGGCCCGCCGAAGAAGCTGAGCATCGACGCTACGTTAACGACGGCCCCACGCGATTCACCCAGCTTCGCCCTCGCCGCCATGCAGCAGCGCATGGTCCCCAGCAAGTTCACGTCGATGACCTGTGCAAACACCGGCAGTTCGTACTCGGCGTCACGCCGGATCACCCCCGCCGCATTCACGAGTACATCCACCCGATCCAGCCCGGCAAACAACGCTTCCACAGCGTCCGAGTCCGTCACATCCAGCGCTGGCAACCCCGCCGCCACCACCCTCGCCCCCGCCGCCGCGAACGCCGCGCCAATCGCGGCACCAATCCCACTCGTCCCGCCCGTCACCACCACAGTTTTTCCGCTGAAATCAAACATAGAAACATCCATTATGGGGTAAGGACACCATGCACACATCGGACCACATCCAAGGCATTCGGAAGAGCTACGAGACCGGCACCCTCGAAGAACAAGACCTGCTAGCCGATCCTATCCAACTTTTCCGCGCGTGGATGGATACCGCCGTCCAAGCCCAACTCGAAGAACCCAATGCGATGACCCTCTGCACCGCCTCGGCCGACGGCCTGCCCGATGGCCGCATCGTCCTTTTGCGCGGCTTCGACGAACGCGGCTTCGTTTTCTTCACAAACTATGAGAGCGCCAAGGGCTACCACCTTCTCACCAACCCGCGCGCCACCCTGGTCTTCCTTTGGCACGCTCTTGAACGCCAGATCCGCATCCAGGGCACCGTTGCCCGCGTCAGCGCCGGCGAAAGCACAGCCTATTTCCAAACCCGCCCGCGCGGCCACCAACTCGCCGCCTGGACCTCTCCCCAAAGCCGCCCCCTCCAGACTCGCGACGAACTCGACACCCGCTTGGCCGAGCTGGAAGCTCGCTTCCCGGCCGAAGTACCGCTCCCCGATTTCTGGGGCGGCTATCGCCTCGTCCCCCAACGGATGGAGTTTTGGCAGGGACGCAAGAATCGTCTCCATGACCGCTTCGCGTACAGCCTGTCGGCCGGCTCCTGGGCCGTCGATCGGCTCGCACCTTAGCTCGTCGGCAGCGTCGCTAAAAACGCATCGGCCTCTTTCGTTGACGCCTCAATGTCCGCCACCAACTTCGTCACCTCGACGTCCATCTTCAGCACGGTGGTCT
>JBKJLJ010000678.1:0-2816 GCA_046597015.1 Bryobacteraceae bacterium | reverse complement strand
CTATTTGGAGACGGTACGCTAAGGACGATCGCCGGTTCGACACGGAGTGCCGCGGCGGCCGGCTTAACGGGCGATAACGGACCCGCGACGGAGGCTGCGCTATCCAATCCGCGGCAGGTGATTCCGCTGCGAGATGGAAGTTTGTGGCTGCGAGATTTGGGTGGACGGCATATTCGGAGGATCGCGCCGGATGGGATAATCCGCACCGTCAATACCAACTTTGATTCAACTATCACCATTCTCGTTTTGGCCGATGGTACTCCCGCGGCGGCGACGGCGAACCGGGTTTTTCCAATTCGGGCAGATGGCAATTTCGACACCGGTACAGCGCCGTATCCACCCTTTACGGGAACGCCTCGGGCGGTGGGTTCCAACGGCGATTTGTATTTCGAAGGGTCGGCTCGGCCAGACCAACGAAATCCGTTGCTCAAGTTGTCGAATCGGGTGCAGACCGTGCTGGCGGGGGCTCCGGTAGCAGCTACAGTGGAGGGCCAAGCGCCCCCTTTTGGACTATACTTCGCGCGCAATAGCTCGTTGTTGTACTCGGCTTCGATCGAAGGCAAGAGTGGGATTGTCGAGGCGCGAGCGGGGCAGAGCGCAAAGTTTATCGTCGGTGGAGGAACAGATATTGGCGACGCCGACGGTAAAATCGCGACGAATTTGAGCATCTTCGGTTTGGTGACCTTTACCGTGGATTCGGCGGGGCGAATCGTGGTGGTCGACGTTAACCGGCGGAGAATCTTGGTGGTTGGGACGGACGGAAAAGTGGCGGAATTGAAGACGGCTGACGGACAATCCGTGATCTATGCGCCGTTGGGTTCGTTCAACACGCTGCAACGGGTGACGACGGACGAGACAGGGAACATTTATTGGAATTCGGCGGCTTCGACACCAACGGGCGGGGTGTTGACGGTTGAGATTTCCGTGTGGACGCGTGCGACCCAGACAGTGAGCCAATTCGTAATTCCGGGCCTAAACTCGATGAACCGCTTGGAAGACGGAACCGCAGTGGCGATTGCGGGGAACGCGACGAATTTCCGCAGTGCGTTTCAGCTATCTCCGAAGGGCGTGGGCGACTTGCGATCGGGTTTGCGGTATTTACCGATGACCTCCGTAGCGCCGCCGTATTTTGTCGCAGCCGGCAGGTTGTTTCGAGGAGAGCCGGGCGAGATCGAATGGTTAGAGACGGCGCTTACGCCAGACTACGTAACTTCGGGGGGAGGCAGCGTGTTTGTCCACTTTACCGACGGCGGGTTCTATCGGTTCGAAGGTGCCGGGGCTTGTAAATGGACTGCGCAGCCGAAGGTGAATGCGGTGGTGAATGCGGCCAGCTATGAGTACGCGAACACAATTTCGCCGCGCGATTTGGTGACTCTGTTTGGGAGCGGGTTGGGACCTCCCGAGGGTCAAGGTTTGATTTTGGACGGATCTCTACGGGCGGGTGGTCAGTCGGCGCCTTACCCGGCGCTCGTGTTGGGGAACTTCTCCGGAACGATTCCGCAGTCGGCGCTGACCGGGACAACCCTACCGGTCGTATATTCGAACGACCAACAGGTGACTGTCGCGACACCGGTCACGGCCCCAGCGGGGAATTCATTCCTGCTTTATTACACTTGGCAGGGGTTGCAGCTGATTCATCCGGTGACGATGAGAGTGCAAACGGCGACGCCGGGGGTGTTTGTGGGGGTCCAAGACGGAAATCGAGTAACACTCTATGCCACCGGATTGGGGACGTTGACAGGCACGCTGGCGATTGGCGAATTCGTACCGTCGGGGACTGTTTTGCCGGCCACGAATGCGGTTTCGGTGACGATCGGTGGGCGAGAGGCGGTGGTGGAGTTCGCGGGGGGAGCACCAGGATTGTTGGGCGGAGTTTATCAAGTCAACGCTCTGCTGCCCGAGGGGCTAACCGCCGGGCGATATCCGGTAGTCGTTACGGTCGCCGGCCAATCGGGAAAGGCCTATGAAATGACGTTGCGATAGCGGATATACTGGCGGCCATGCTGCCTTTTTCGGTTCGCTTGGCGTTCGTATCGGTTACCCTTCTGACGGCGGCGGACTGGCCGCAGTGGCGCGGTGTGGGCAGCCAGGGCATTTCGGCTGAGACCGGCTTGGCGACGGAATGGAGCGCTACCAAGAACGTAGCGTGGAAGGCGACGCTGGCAGGACGGGGGACGTCATCGCCGATCGTCGTAGGCGATCTAGTGATTGTCACGTCGCAGTTGGGCAGCTACGAGACGGGCAACGGGAGCGACCCGCGGCTGGCGCGGGATGACAAGGCGCTGGCGGGGCGGGAGAACGCGATTGGCGTGGCACCGGAACCGAATGGGAAGTTGATTCTAGTCGTGGAGGCGTTTCGACAGAGGGATGGTAAGCGGGCTTGGGAGTATCGGATTCCCGCGACCGGGGAACGACCGGAGTTACACGAAAAACATAACTTAGCGACCCCGACGCCCGTATCGGATGGCAAGCGAGTTTATGCTTGGTTCGGGAATGGCCAAGTGGTTACTTTGGACTTGGCGGGGAAGGAAGTTTGGAAGCGCCATTTGGGCCAGGAGCAGGGGTCGTTTATGAACACTTGGGGGCATGGCAGCTCTCCGGCGCTTTACCAGGGGATGTTGCTTTTGCTTTGTGATCATCGGCCCGGGGCCTATTTGCTGGCCTTGGACGGGGCGACGGGGGAGGTTCGGTGGCGCGTGGACCGGGGGAAGGGGCGGGTATCGCATAGTACGCCGGTAGTGGTGGCGGGGCCTAAAGGTGACGAGTTGCTGATTAACTCCGACTTACGGATTGATGCCTATGATCCAAAGGACGGG
>JBKJLJ010000660.1:0-2969 GCA_046597015.1 Bryobacteraceae bacterium | reverse complement strand
CGGTGAACCTGCTGCGCTTCATCTCTGGTCCTTTCTGGGGGCCAGAGCCTACTTCAAACTGGATTAAGCCCAGGGGGCAACGTCAGACGTTCCGTCGCCTTCCCAGGTCCGACGAATCCCTTTCTAAGTCCGCCGCCGCCAGTCGCAACGCTGGTATGGCGACGCGATCGAAGAACTCGGTGGCGCTGCCTTCCGCGAGTTGCGCCTCGGACAGTTCGAGCGCCTCGGCAACATTGCCTGCAATCAAGCGCTGGTAAAACCGTTCTTCCGGAAGGAGTACGGGTTCGCTGCCAAGCAGGATGTCAAGAAAGCGCAGTTGTGGGACATAGCGTCCAAGGACGACGAGGCAGACCGTTAGGGGCGTTGCGAGGACAAGACCGACCATCCCCCAAAGGGTGGCCCAAAAGATTGCAGCGACCAGAACGGCCATCGGGGACAGGCCAGTACTGGTCCCGTAGAGCTTCGGCTCGATCGCATTCGTCGTTATGGCCTCTAGGACAACATACACGCCAACGACGCCTAGAAGCATGGTCCAGCCAGGATCGACTGCGAAGGCCAGCACAGCGGGGAATAGCACCGCCGCCAAGGTCCCAACAAATGGGATGTAGCGCAAGATGATTGCGAGCAGGCCCCAGAGCATGGCGTTGGGGACTCCCAACAGGAACATCGCAGTCCCGAATACGACGCCAAAGCTGCAGTTAACTGCCAGCTGCACCAACAGATATCGGCTCACCCGACCGCCTGATTCATCCATCACTTTAGTGCTTGTCCGGAGGTCTCCCAGACTGACCAATTTGAGGAAACGGTCCCGTAGCTCGACCCTTTCGAACAGCAGGAACACCGAGAAGATGAAGACCAGAGCCCCTGTAGCGAGCGGCCCCAATATGGAGCCGAATACCCCCGTCAGGCCCTCCAGGGGCGACGCCGGCCGGTCCGCAATCGTGACGGGAATGGGTTTTGGCTCCGTGTCCGCCGTTCCGGAGGAAATCTGATTGCCCAGATCCTCAAGGATCTTCGCCAACCTGGCGAAAGGGCCTTCGATCCCGTCGCCTTGCAGGGCGCGGAGTTTGGCAGCGATCGTTTGTTGATACTGCGGAAGCTCGACTGCGAGGCTCAAAAGTTGGCTAATCATCACGTAGCCAGCGAGAAGCGCCGTTCCGGTGGTCAGGATGACCGTCAGAAGTACGGCTACGGGTTGCGGAATTCCTAACCGGCGAACGCGACGGACAATGGGGGTGAGGGCGAAAGCGACAAGAACCGCAAGCACAAGCGGGACGAAAATCCCCTGACCGACATAAAGTGCGCCGATGCAAAGCGCGAAAAGGAAAGCGACCTCGACGGGACGGCTCATCGGCCGCCTGGTTCTTAACTCGGTCACCCTAAACTCCGTGTGCATTGCGACAGCTCGGAGCGCGCAACTAGCTGAGCTGTCACAGGCGACAATGCCTGACGAACTCCAAACGCGCGCGCTTGAACCATACTTAATGATGTCCAAGCCGCTTAGTTGCCACGTCGTCTCGCTGTACGCATCCAACCGCACAGTCCAGCGTTCTAGCGATATCGAGCAACTCTGAAGCAAGGAGATTATAGATGGTTGGTGTAGGCTGGATCTTAGCGATCATCATTGGCGGACTAGCTGGGTGGATAGCCGAGAAGGTCATGAAATCGAACATGGGCCTTCTGATGAACATCATACTCGGCATTGTCGGTGCAGTTATCGGCAACTTCGTCCTAAGCCTGATCTTTGGCGCGACCGCTGGCGGCATCGTTGGGCAATTGCTTGTCGCAGTTGTGGGCGCGTGCCTGCTCATTGCGATCGCCCGGGCAATCGGTGGCCGTCGCCGCGTCGTCTGACCTGAATGGACATGTGAAAGAGGCCGCCAATCCTCGGCGGCCTCTTCATTCCCGCGTTTGCTGCCGTTGATAGAATTTCGAAGAAGGGGCAAGCGGCTTGGCACCAAGGCGCCCACCAAAGCAAAACAGCTCGCCAGTAAGAACTCATCAAGTTGACGAGGGTTCGGCGGACGGTTCTACCCTGGCTCAACGCGCGCTAATGGCCATCCTGATCGTTATTGCGATCGGCGTCGCCTACCTCGCTCTAACGAGGCAGTTGTAGCTGAGATCGCATGCTACCTGGAGTACAAACCGTCCCAAGAGGCTCGCCCCAGAGAGCCCATTGCCTCGCCAATTGCTAGACGCCTGTTGCAGGCGGGTCCAGCAGCGAGTTCTGCCCTCGCACTGCTGCAGCCGTCACGCCGCTATAGCATCTCCCGCCCGTCGTCGCCGCTCTCGTCTCTCGTCATAGGGTGCCTTGGGCAGATACTATCGGCCAGCACGACTTCGGTTTCTGGTTATCAGTCCGAGGCCAGTTGCCAAGACATCGCAGACACCCTCGCCTTTGTTTAGGAAGATTCGAAGCGAATGGCGTCCTTCATTCTCGTCTACTAAGCTGTAGCGAAAAGCTATCTCGCGATTCTCGCGATTTACGCCCTAGTTGGCCCTTCCCTTCATCACGATGAGGAGGGCCACTTGAGACACCTCTCAACTTTGCCTTCCTGCACAACATGCTCGGGCGTCACTAGAACGGTTGTCCATGGGTCGCTACTATGGATCACGCAAAACTCTAGGACTGGCTTCAAAGCCAGTATGAGTGTTGGGAGGTTGGTCCCCGCGTGCCGCGGGACCAGAGTTGGGCCGAGGCAGAAGTGTCGGTCCGCGACCATTGCTATGTATGAAATGTGCATGCACCCACCTCAGATCTCCTACGAGAGCTGAAACTGTCGCGCCTATCTCAAGATACTTCTCGACAATCTTGACGGCTCACCTCGACCGACTTGCTGAGACTGGTCATTCATTTTGACGTCCTCGAAGTTCGCTTGCGCGCGCCTACGGAGCGCTAAGCGGCTCCTCTGAGGATGATATGTCCAGGGGCGGAGGGGCATCCTCCCCCTTGGGGCCGGTTGGGCCTG
>JBKJLJ010000479.1:0-3252 GCA_046597015.1 Bryobacteraceae bacterium | reverse complement strand
AGGAAGCCGAGTTGTGGCGGCTGCTGGGTTTGGCGCTCTACGCCCAAGGGCGGAATGCGCCAGCCGTGGCAGCCTTCGTGGCGGCGATAGATTTGGCTCCCGAAGAAGAGAGTTTGTACGCGGGGCTGGAAACGCTGCTGCCCGCAGGGAAGGCGGTGGACGCCAGACTGGCCAAATACGTGGCCGGGCACGCGGGGTCAGCGTTGGGATGGTATTTGTTGGGGCTGGAGCGGGGCGACGCGGCGTTATGGGAGAAGGCTTGGTCGTTGGATGCCAAGTTCTGGCCGGCCGCGTTTGCGCTCCATAAGCGGGCGGAGCCAATGCGGGCGATTGCACTGCTGGAACGCGTGGTCGAATTGAACCCGGAGTACGCCCCGGCCTACTATGCGCTCGCCCAGCTCTACGCGAAGCAAGGTGAGCGCGAGAAGGCGTTGGCGGCGCGGAAGCGCCATCATGAGTTAGTGAAGGAGACACCATGAAACTCTGGCTTGGCTTGGCTGTGGCGATGGGAGTGGCGGCGCAAGAGGTATCGCAGAGTGGCCGCGAGCTCCAGGCCGAACGGCCGTTGGTAGCTCAAGCCGAACGGGCCAAGCACGGCATGGTGGCGAGCGTTCATGAGTTGGCCAGCCAAGTGGGCGTCGACATTCTGAAGCGGGGCGGGAACGCGGTGGACGCGGCGGTCGCCGTAGGCTTCGCCTTGGCGGTGGTGCACCCGGAGGCGGGGAACTTAGGGGGCGGCGGCTACATGCTCCTACGGATGGCCGACGGGCGGGTCTCCGCGATCGACTACAAAGAAATGGCTCCGGCCTCGGCGCATCCGGGGATGTACAAAACGGCGGAGGAGCAGCGCGTCGGCTACAAAGCGTCGGCGGTGCCGGGGACCGTGGCGGGCTTGGCGCTGGCCCATCAGAAGTTCGGCAAACTGAAGTGGGCGGAGGTGCTGGAGCCGGCGCGGCGGCTGGCGAAAGACGGATTTCCCGCTTCCCAACGGATGGAGATCATCCTGGCCTTGCAGGTCCCGGTGATGAAGCAATTCCCGGAAACGGCGCGGGTGTTTTTGCATGGCGGAGAGGAGCCGCTCAAGCAGGGCGAGCTCGTCAAGCAGCCGGACCTGGCGGCGACGATTCAACGAATCCAGAAGGGCGGAGCCAAGGAGTTTTACGAGGGGAAGACGGGGCAGTTGATCGCGGCGGATATGAAAGCCAACGGCGGCACGATCACGCTGGAAGATTTGAAGGGCTACAAGGTCGTCGAACGGGAGCCGCTGCAGGGGACCTATCGCGGCCACCCGATTTTAGCGATGGGGCCGTCGAGTTCTGGCGGGACGGCGGTGATTGAAATGCCCAATATCCTGGAGAAATTTCCGCTCGGGCTGGGCGACGAAGGAAGCGTGAAGGCTCGGCATTTGCACGTGGAAGCGGCGCGGCGGGCTTTTCGCGATCGGGCCGAGTTCAGCGGCGATCCGGCGTTTTTCGAGATTCCCACGACGCGCCTCATTTCGAAGGAGCACGCGACCGCTCTGGCGAAGACGATCTCGCTGACGGCGGCCTCGAAAGCAGCGGTGCGGGCGGGTGCCAAGGAGTCCAACGAAACGACTCATTTCAGCGTGATCGACGGCGAGGGGAATATCGTTTCGAACACCTACACGTTGAACGGATTCTATGGCTCCCAGGTAGTTGCGAAGGGCACCGGCGTATTGCTGAACGACATCATGACCGGATTCGGCGTGCGGGATCGCAACGCCATTGGGCCGGGCAAACGGCCGGTGTCGTCGATGTCGCCGGTGCTTGTTTTGAACCGGGATAAGACGCCCTGGGTAGCGCTGGGGTCGCCGGGCTCACAGACGATTCCGAACACCGTGTTGCAAGTGATCGGGAACATGATCGACTTCAAAATGTCGCTGCGCGATGCGATCGAGTATCCGCGGATTCATCATCAGGGGACGCCGGACCGCATTGATGCCGAGCCCGGGGCGCTGGTGCGCGAGGTGGCCGATCGGCTCCGGGCCATGGGGCACACAGTCGGCGCCACGCTACGGTCGCAAGGCGACGTTCATGCCGTGGCGGTGGAGCCGAAGACCGGGATGCGGTTGGGATGGAGCGACGGGCGACGGGGTGGGAAGGCGATCGGTTACTGAATCCGGCGGCAGATCATTGGGCGGCGGCGTGGTCCTTGGGAAACAGCCGCAGCGTGGCGTACAGAATCAGGCAAGCGGTCAGGAGATACGCGATGCCGGTGAAGGCCATCAGTTGGCCGACGCCGATCGTATCTCGCGCGACGCCGCCGAGGTACGGCGCGAAGCCCGAGATGAAGCAGCCCAGGAAATTGAGAACCCCGATGGCGGTCGCGCGGAAGGCGCTCGGCACGACGTCGAAGGCCGAGGCGGCCTGGTTGCCGGTGACCAACCCGGCGCAAAAGCCGAAGAATGCGGCGGCCACCCGCATCGTGACGAGAGAAGGCGCGGCACCGAGCAGGAAGATGCAAGGCCCGGCTCCGCAGAAGGCCGCGAGGATGAGCCAGTACCGGGCGGCCCGGGTCCGCTTGTAGCCGGCATCGGCGATCAAGCCGCCGCAGAGTAGTCCGGTGAGGCTGCCGACTTGCGGGTAGATCGCCGCCTCGTAGCCGGCCTGCGCCAGCGTGAGATGGAACTTGTCGTAGAGGAAAGTCGGGAGCCAGGTGTAGACGAGGAAGAGGCCGAACGTCGCAACGGCGACGTAGGTCGATACCACCTGGAGCGTCGGAATCCGGACGAGGCGGGCGAAGTCGGAAAGCCGGGCCGGCGCGGCGGATTGCGGCGAGATGCGGATGGCGGCGGGGAGACTGCTGAGGAAGCGATATAGCGGATACGAGTAGAGGAGGCCGATAGCACCGAGCGTCCAGAAGGAGACCCGCCAATGGAACCGCTCGGCGATGTAGCCACTAATGGAGCCTCCGAAGGCAACCCCGACCATCTGACTGGTGGCGAACAGCGCGATGGCCTTCGATCGCGTTTCCGGGCCGTGGGCGTTGGCCATCAACGCGAATGCGGCCGGCATGAAACACGATTCTGCGATGCCCAGCAGAGCGCGGCAGAGCAGCAGAATCGGGCCGTTCGGCGCCAAGCCCGAGAGCACCGTGAACAGACTCCAGACGGCGACGCTGCCGGCGATCAGAGCGGGCTTGGGCCAGCGGTCGCCGAGAATGCCCGCGACGGGAGAGAAAAGGCCGTAGATCCAAAGGAACAGCGCACCGGTAAGGCCGAGCGTAGAGTTG
>JBKJLJ010000456.1:0-8577 GCA_046597015.1 Bryobacteraceae bacterium | reverse complement strand
CTGCCGGGTTCAACGCGGACCCAGCTCGTCCGCTCGCGTACAAGTACCGCGACTATGTGATCCGCGCGTTCAATCGCGATCTGCCGTATGACCGCTTCCTCCAAGAACAGTTGGCGGGAGACGAGCTGTTCCCCGACGATGCCGAAGCCCTCGCCGCGACTGGTTACTGCCGGATGTGGCCGGACGAGAGCAACGCCTCCAACATTCATCTCGCTCGTCAGATGGCCCTCGACGATTTGACGGGCCATCTCGGCGCGGCGGTGCTCGGTCTGTCGATCGGCTGCGCGCAGTGTCACGATCACAAGTTCGACCCGATCCTCCAAACCGACTTCTATCAGTTGCAGGCGTTCTTTTCGGGGATCGTTCTCGAAGACAAAGTCCCCGTCGGCAAGCACGAGCAACTCGTCGAGTACCGCCGTCAGCAACAACAGTGGCTCGATGAGACAGCCGATCTGCGTCACGAACTGCATGAGATCGAAAAGGCCGCGCGGATCAAGATGGCGGGCGACAAGCGGATGAAGTTCCCGGCCGACGTGCTCGCCGCGATCGACTGCCCGCCTGAAGAGCGATCCACAATGCAACGGCAGCTGGCGTTCTGGTCCGAGCGGCAGATGGAGTACAAAAACGACGACCTCCCCAAACACATCGCCGAAGACAAGAAGGCTCGCCGCGACGAGTTGATCTCGCTATTGGCCGAGGCGAAAAAGAAGCAACCCAAACCGCCGCGCGAAACGAACGTGATGGCCGTCGGCGAACTCTCGACGACTCCGCCCAAGACGCATCTGCTGGAAACCGGCAGCTACGACAAGCCGCTCGAAGAACTGGCCCCTCACTATCCGGCGATCCTGCGTCGCGAGACGACTCTCAACCCGCCTGTCATCGCACCACCGAACGAACGCTCGTCAGGCCGACGCTCGGAACTGGCCCGCTGGCTGACAGCGGCCGATCACCCGCTGACGCATCGCGTCTGGGTCAACCGCGTCTGGCAGGGGCACTTCGGCAAGGGACTCGTCGAAACCGCGAACGACTTCGGCGTGCAGTCCCCGCGCCCTGAACACGCCGAACTTTTTGACTGGCTCACGTCCGAGTTCATCGCCAGCGGCTTCAGCACCAAGCACCTGCATCGGTTGATCGTGTTGTCGGCGGTGTATCGGCAGGCTGGCTCAGTGAAGAATGGGACTGAGGGGACGAAGGGGACCGATGCGAAATTGGCTGGTTCGTCTCCTGCTTCTGCAAGACCATCAACCCTCGACCATCAACCATCAACCTATTCCGCCTTCCCCCGCCAACGTCTCTCGTCCGAGCGCATCCGCGATGCGTGGCTGATGTCGTCGGGCAATTTCAACGACACGATGTACGGAACGGGTGTGCGGCCAGAACTGCCTCCCAACTTCGGCGGGGCCGGAGCGTGGAAGGTCGGAGACCCACCGGATCGAGTCCGCCGCTCGGTCTACATCTACGCCAAGCGCAATCTGCCGTACCCGCTGATGGCGGCGTTCGACTTCCCCGACATGCACGAAGCATGCGGCTGCCGCACCAAGACGACAATCGCACCGCAGGCGCTGATGCTGCTCAACAGCGGCCTGATCGTGAATGCGGCCAAACAACTTTCGACCCGCTCGAAAGACGAAGCCGGTTCCGCCGACCCGGCCGCGCGCGTCGGTCGAGCCTGGCAAATCACGTTCGGTCGTTCCGCAAGCGACAAGGAAATCCAAGCCGCGATGAAGTTCGTAGCCGCTCAACAACAGATCATCGCCGACTCGGACAGCACCCGCGCCGGCGAGAGCGTTCACACCCCGACCGACTCCGATACCGAAGCCGCCTTCGTCGATCTGTGTCACGCCCTGCTGAATGCGAACGAGTTCTTGTTTGTTGAGTGAAGTCAACCGCCTTTCAACAGTCACGTTTCCTGATCCCTGCCCGAAGTGAGACCCACCATGCTGAACAAGTTGATCCTAGGAGTTGCCGTCTGTTTGTCCGGAGCCGCTCTATCGTTCGCGCAGGAGGCTCCGAAGCCCGGTCCCGAGCACGAGCGGCTGGCCAGGGAACTGGTCGGCACCTGGGACGCCGTCATGGACATGGGCGGGCAGAAATCGAAATGCACCGCCACCTACAAGTCGATCTGCCACGGCATGTGGCTGGCCAGCGATTTTGAGGGGACACTGGGGGAAGCCAAGTTCCACGGACATGGCCTCGACGGGTACGACCTCAACAAGAAGAAATACGTGGGCGTGTGGATCGACTCGTGGTCGAGCGCTCCGATGCACATGGAGGGGAACTACGACCCGAAGACCAAGCTGCTGGTGATGACCGGGGAATCGGCTGGACCGGACGGCAAGCTGCAGAAGTTCAAGAACACGACCGAGACGAAGGACAAGGACCACTTCACGTTCAAAATGCACATGGTCCAGCCGGACGGCACTGACCAACTGGCGTTCACGATCGAATACACCCGGCGCAAGTGATGCTCCGGTGAAAGCTGTCCAGAACTATGCCGTCCTTCTTGTGCCACCACGGTTTCCGTTTCCGAATGACACTGCCATGAACCAGCCCATCACGACTCACCGCACGCTGGCAACCTCGCGCCGCGACTTCCTCGTTCGTACCGGAGGCGGTTTTGGAGCCGTGGCTCTGACGGGGATGATGGCTTTCGAGCGGCGAGAGGTCCGCGCGGCCGAGGTCGTTCGTCGGCGGCCTCATTTTGCAGGGAAGGCCAAAAACGTCATCTTTCTGTTTATGGACGGGGCGTGCAGTTCGATCGACACGTTTGATCCGAAGCCGATGGTCAACGAGTTTGCCGGGAAGCCGCTACCCCCATCGATCAAGCGGGTCATCACGCCGATGGGCGTCTCCGAAAACCCGTTGCTCGAATGCAAGCGGACGTGGAAGCAATACGGTGAGAGCGGCATTCCCGTCTCCGACTGGTACAAGCACGTCGGCGAGTGTGCCGACGATCTGTGCGTGATCCGATCGTGTACGTCCGACGCGCTGAATCACGTGGGTGGCATCTGTCAGATGAACACGGGCAGCATTCTCGCGGGGCGGCCGAGTCTTGGCGCGTGGGTCAACTACGGGCTGGGCTCCGAGAACCGCAACCTGCCCGAGTTCGTCGTGATGATGGACAGCGAACGCGAACCGCCCGGCGGCAACCGCGTCTGGGGATCGGGCTTCATGCCCTCGACCTATCAGGGGACGAAGTTTCTGCCGGGCAAGCATCCGATCCTGCACCTCAGCACGCCCGACGGCATCAGCGACGCGCGGCAGCAAAGCAAGCTGGGCTTCATCAACCAACTCAACCGCGAGCATCTTGCAGGCCGTCTCGGTGACAGCGAACTCGAAGCGCGAATCGTCTCGTATGAGTTGGCCTTCCGCATGCAGGCTCACGCCCCTGAGGCGGTCGATCTCGCCGAGGAGACCGCCGCGACGCAAGAGGCTTACGGACTGAACGACAAGGCGACACAGCCGTTTGGCCGCAACTGCCTGATGGCCCGGCGACTGGTCGAGCGCGGCGTGCGGTTCGTCGAGTTGTACTCCGGTTCGG
The DNA here is from genome assembly GCA_046597015.1 of Bryobacteraceae bacterium. Taxonomy (GTDB): domain Bacteria; phylum Acidobacteriota; class Terriglobia; order Bryobacterales; family Bryobacteraceae. Next base: position 5,036 of record JBKJLJ010000456.1, on the reverse strand, counting down.
GCAGCAAGTGGGATGCGCACACGAAGCTCGAAGAGAACCACACCAAATACTGCGGCGAGACCGACCGGCCAATCGCCGCGCTGCTGAAGGATCTCAAACAGCGCGGTCTGTTGGATGAGACACTCGTCGTGTGGGGAGGTGAGTTCGGTCGGACGCCGATGAGTGAGAAGGGTGACGGCCGCGATCACAACCCCTACGGCTTCACGGTCTGGATGGCCGGCGGCGGGATTAAGGGAGGAAAGGTGATCGGAGGAACCGACGAGATCGGCCTCCGCGCCACCCAGGACCCGGTAACGATGCACGACCTCCATGGCACGCTGCTCAGCCTCCTCGGCCTCGACCACAAAAAACTAACCTACTTCTTCCAAGGCCGTGATTTCCGGCTGACTGACGTTCACGGAGAAAACAACTTCGCCGCCCGGCTCTTACGATAACGATGCTTCGCAACTCCACCTCGGTCTTTCTCGTCGGCAACATTGAGCCGACCATGGCTTGGTACGAACGCCTCGGCTTCGAGTCCAATTATTTTCCTCCGGGTTTCGCCATCCTACGTCGGGATGACGTCGAGATTTTTCTGCAACAGCAGCCAGGCTACAAAGCACCGATCGATCCTGGGAGAGCGGAACGTCAAGCCTGGAACCTGTACATCGTCACGGATAATCTCGCAGCCCTCTACGAAGAATACGCAGCGTTGCCGGAGGTGAAGATATCGCGACCGCCTTGTCCCCAGGAATATGGGATGGTTGAATTCGACGTCATCGATCTAAACGGTTACCGTCTCGTATTCGCCGAGCCTGTGCCGAGCGAATGAATACAAAAATCCGATACGATTTCACTATCCGCGACCGCTCCCAGCGTCCTCATGTACCAAGAACGTAGTGCGCCGCGTAATTGCACGAAAGCGGCAGACTATCCTGCGCTGTGCACCGAACCACCACTTGGTAAGCATCCGGGAACCCCGCATGGCCCTCCCGTTGCAACCGCTGCTTCAGGTCCCGCATCCGCTCCGCTGAGGCAAAAAATTCCATCGCCCCCTGCACCCCAACGTTGGACACGCCAGAGACAATCAACGTTCGGCGCGGTTGGCCGGGCGCCGCGTCGGTTGGACGAACCGTCAGGAGTCCGAAGACTTCGGTCGCTCCGAACTGCGCCGAAGCGCGGGCAAAGACCGGAGCACTACCCGAAGGTAGGGTTCGATCCCCGATCACCATACGCTTCGTCGTCGGGTCGAGAGCAATCGTGAGACGGGAGGAGTTAAACAACTGGGATGCAGTGAAGGAAGTAAGGGGGTCACCGACTAGAATAACGGTGCGGTTGCGGAAGCTGGCCAGCGTAGCCGAGTTGTTCGATACGAGCAGTGCGCCGTTCCTTCAGCCACTACCGTCGAGCGGCTCGAAAGAGGCTTCCGCCGCCCGGACAAAATTGCAAGCGGCTCTGGAGCAACTAAACCGCGCCGGCGGAATTCTACATCAAGGAGGCAACCTCGAAAAACATCCCACCACAGCGGGCTACACAAAATCGTCCCGGACCGCATCGGCCCGGCATCCTCCTGTCTTTATGGATTCACTTTCGATTGTTGCCGTCCAAATTCCACCGCTGAAGCTTCCTCCGCCCGAAAGCCCCCATTCGGAAGCAAACGAAAGCTATCGAAACAAAAACCCCTTGCCCGCATACCGCTTGTCCACTATACTAGCCGAATGAAAATTAGCGATTTGCGTTTTACCCTCTCACTCGTAATCGCCAGCGCGCTCTTGCTTCCGAGCATAGCGTTTCCGCAAGCCAGCAGCAGCACAGTGCGCGGAACGGTCTTCGACTCGGCCCAAGCGGTCGTGCCCAAGGCAACGGTCACCTTAACCAACATTGCCACCAACGTAAGCAGAACTACGGAATCCAACGAATCCGGGCTCTTTGTGTTTCCCGGCGCGATTCCCGGGTCCTACAAAGTGACCGCCGAGCTTGCCGGCATGCAAAAATTCCAAGCCACCCTGACCGTACGCTTGCAGCAGGACGCCGTCGTTGATCCCATTTTACAAGTCGGCCAGGTAGCAACCAGTGTGGATGTCCAGGACGTCACCAGCCTCGTCCGCGTCGATGCCGCCACCCTCGGCCACGCTCTCGAACGGCAACGCATCAACCAACTCCCCATCAACGGACGCGGCTACCAGGCCCTCCTCGCCACCGTGCCCGGCATCGATTCCACCGGCATCATCCAAGCCTACGGCATGCGCACCAACACCAGCACCACGCTCTTCGACGGCGCACCCATGAACGAAATCTGGGAAGGCTGGGACTTCGGCCGCCCCCCCGGCCTCGACGCCATCGAAGAGGTGCAGGTGGAAGTTAACAACTCCTCCGCCAAGTTCACCCGCCCCGCCACCGTCATCATGTCCAGCCGCAGCGGCACCAACGCCTTCCACGGTTCCGCCTTTGAAACCAACCGCAACAGCGGCTACGGCGTCGCCCGCCGCCGGCAGGATAATTTCACCAAAGCCCCCTTCCTCAACCGCAATGAATTCGGCGTCTCCGCCGGCGGACCCGTCGTCATCCCCGGCCTCTATAACGGCAAGAACCGCACCTTCTTCTTTGCCGCCTGGGAAGCGTCGCGCAGCGTCTCTTACACCACCAATCAGTACAGCTTCCCCACCGTCGAAATGCGCAACGGCGATTTCCGCGGCCTTCTCGACGCCCAGGGCCGCCAGTTTCAGCTCTACGATCCGTTCACGACCAACACCTCGACCTATGCCCGCCAACCGCTCTCCTATCGCGGCGTCAACAACGTGATTGACCCTGCCCGCATTAGCCCCGTCGCCAAGTACTTTTACAAACTCACACCCCTCCCCAATCAACCCGGGGTCAATCCGCTCCTCGGCCCCAACTGGGTCGGCTCGACCCTCATCCCCAACCGGCAGAACACCACCAGCGTCCGCATCGACCACCGCCTATCGGACAAGAACCTCGTCTACGGCCGGGTAACCCTCGGTACCAACGATCACTGGTTGGGCAACACCGTTCTGCTCCCCGTCGATATCGGCAACTTCCCCAAAGCCGCCGCCGCTTCCAATCGCCACTGGCCCACCAAAACCGGGTCCTTCACCTGGGTCCACACCTTCGGCGCAAACATGACGAACGAACTGCTCATCTCCGGCTCGCGCGACTATCACCGCCGCGGTTCCGGCGACTTTCAAACGAATTATGCCTCCGCCCTCGGCCTGCCCAATCCCTTCGGTGCGCCCAACTGGCCCGTCATCTCGGGTACCGGTCTGCCGGGAAACTGGCCGTTTGGTTCGGCCGGCCTGTTCTGGCTCATTACTAACTATGGCCTCGTGCAGGACAATGCCACCAAAATCATCGGCAAACACGAATTCCAATTCGGGTTCCAGGTTCGCCAGGAATACATCAATAAGTCGGCCAACTCCCTGGCCGGCGGGTTCGACGCCGGGACCTTGGCCACCTCCGCCTATGACACCAATTCCACCGCGGCCAACCCCGTCGCCCTCCCCCTTACCGGCCACGGCCTCGCCAACTTCTCGCTGGGCATCATGAACTACACCGCGACCTTCCGTCGCGACTGGTTCCATTTCCGCCGGCAGGAATACTCCCCCTACTTCCAGGACAACTGGAAGATCACCCCCCGCCTGACGCTCAATCTCGGCATGCGCTACGAAGCCCGCACCCCCATCTATGATCGCGACGGCACCATGCTCTCCTTCGACTTCGGAAAACGAGCGTTTGTCACCGGCACCGAAACCATCGACGCGTTCGTCCAAAAACGCACTACCCTTCCGTCCATTCTCAACGCCGTCGAGGGCTTCGGTGGAAAGCTCATCACCTACAAAGAAGCCGGTCTGCCCAAAAATCTCGTCTATACCAACTGGAAGCAGTTCGGCCCCCGCCTCGGTTTTGCCTACCGGGCTGGCGACGGTAAGAAATCGTTCGTTATGCGGGGCGGCTACCGCGTCTCCTACTATCCCCAGAAACTCCAGGATTGGGTCGGCGCCCAAAGCTCCTCCATCCCGGTCGGGGCGAGCTTCACGAACAGTGTTACCAACACCGCCCTCTCGCCGGACGGCTTGCCGAACTACGGCTTGCGGTCCGTCCCCCAGTATGTCGCTGGCGTCAACACCCCGGATTCCATCATCAACACCACCGATACCCGGCTTCTCGCCCGCGGTTTCAGCGGCCAGTTCCTCGATCCCCATCATCAGGACGGCCGGGTCCAGGACTGGAACTACACGATCGAAAAGCAGTTCATGCAAAGCATGGTGGCCAAAATTTCCTACGTCGGAAACTATGGCGACCGGCAACAACAGTGGATTAATTACAACGACCAAACGCCGGAGTACATCTGGTTTGCCACCCAGAAGACCCCCCTGCCCACGGGCCAGTTCGCCTCGGTGGCCCGCCGCACCTACGACCAAACCACCTACGGCAACCTGAACCTGTTCACCACCAGCGGCTACGGCCGGTACAACGGCGTCCAGCTCGAACTGGAACGCCGCTACAACAACGGCATCGGCTTCCAGATGTTCTACGTCGTGGGGAACACCATGCTCGTCAACCGCGATACGGACGATACCCAAGCCGACGACTCCGTCCTGGGCATCAACAACTACTTACCCGGTGCCGTACCCGTCAACGCCCAGGAACGCAACCGCTTCCTCAACTACAAACGGGATCCCAACACCCCGAAGCACCAGTTCCGCTGGAACTTCATCGTCGATCTCCCCTTCGGCCCGGGGAAGAAGTTCGCCGGCAGTGTTCGCGGCGCAGCCGGCAAACTGCTCGGCGGTTGGCAGGTGGCGGGCCTGGGTAACATCCGATCAAACTATATGATGTTACCCACCGATTACTATCCCACCGGGAATAAACTCGAAGTCTACGGCTATAAGTACCCGATCAAGGACTGCCGCAGCGGCAACTGCTTCCCCGGCTACCTCTGGTGGAACGGCTACATTCCCGCCAACCGCATCAACAGCGTCGATGCCAACGGCAAACCGAATGGGATTATGGGCGTGCCCGAAGGCTACAAGTCCGCC
>JBKJLJ010000372.1:0-4882 GCA_046597015.1 Bryobacteraceae bacterium | reverse complement strand
GTTTCGTCCGGACGTTCGTCTCGAACTGGCTGATGTGCTCCTCGGCTGTACCATCGTCGCCGTCGCCGGCGTCCTGGTGGGCTTGGCGCTGGAACGGGACCGCCTCATGCTCTTCGGGCTCGCCTGGTTCCTCATCTGCCTCGGCCCAGTGCTGTTGCTGCGCCAGCATATCAGTGATTACTATCTCGCCGTCCCCTCCGCTGGGCTCGGCATCACCTTCGGACTGGCGTTCGCACGGAGGCCTCGGCTGATGGCGGTGCCCCTCATCGCCTACCTCGGCGGCTCTCTCGTCGTCTCTCACGAGATCACGCACTACAACCGCCATCAGTCGGACCTCGCCCGTAATCTAGTCCTTGGCGTCAAACAGGCTATCGCCCTGCACCCCGGTAAAATCATTCTCCTGGCAGGCATTAGCTCGGACCAGTTCTGGGGCTGCGTCGTCGATAGCCCGTTTCGCCTCCTTCCGGGCGCCAAGGTCTATCTTGTGCCCGGGAGTGAGAAGAACATTGATGCCCATCCCGAACTGGGCGACCCGGCGCTGTCCATCCTGCCCGCCGCCGCCGCTCGTCTGGCGCTTGCCACGGACCAGGCGATTGTCTACTCCGCAGGCGGTTCCCCGCTGCGTAACGTAACGAATTTATACCGCGGCATTGCGGCGCTCGAGTGGGGCGATAGCTTGGCCTCCATCGTCGACGTTGGCCAACCTCTCCTCGCTCCCCAACTCGGGCCTGGATGGGAAGCGATCGATCAAGGCTTCCGTTGGATGGGGCCCACCGCCGAAATAACCCTCGGAGGACCCGGTTCAGAACTCTTCGTCGAGTGCTTTCGGGCGGAAAACGAGCCGCGAGAGGAACTGGTGAAGCTCGATATCTATAGCGGCGCACTGTGGATTGGCTCGTTCTCCGTTCCGAGGCGAGACCGTTTCAGCGGCAAGTTGATTCTCCCGCCTGCCTTGGCCGCTCTACCCCGCCTTCCTTTGCGTCTCACCGTTACCCCACCGGTCGTCACCGCCGACGATGGGCGGTCGCTGGGCCTCGCGTTTGGAACGATCGGACGCCGAGTGACTGTCCACTAGCGGACAGTTGTTTTAAAATCAGACCGTTGCGCCCGTCCTAAAACTATTTTGGAACGGAGCAAGAGAATACTCGTCTACAAAAAGTACTAACGTTCGTTTGAAAAAGTGCCGATAGAGACCAGCAGTTCAACGAGTTCATCCTTTGAGGACTATTAGGACCCCTTTCGGCTCTCAATTCCGCGTTACAAAAGAGATGGGCCTTGAATTGCATAGGACAGGTGGTATACTTCAATGCGGATTCTGGACCATCACTTCGCGCAACGTTTGTTAATCGACTTGGTACGACGTCGGCGTAGTTCCGCCAGTTTTAACGGAAATCTGCGTCACCGCGACGCAGAAAATTTGATGGCAGAAAGTTGAACCATTTCGCTTGTTTCAACGTCTACTACTCCAGAACGCATCAAAACTAGGGTGCCTTCCGCGGCGAAAATAAAATAGCAACCAATCAAAAATAGATTAGAGGGAGAGAAGAAGATGACTAACGCAGATATCAAGAAGTACCGGCAGATCCTCGAGGCCAAGCAGTCCGAGTTGATCTACCTCCTCCGCAACCGCGAAGGAATTGAAATTGAGAAGAGTCCCGACGCGCTCGACGAAGTGCAGCGCGCTTCGGAACGTGAGCTCGCCATCCGCACGCTCGACCGGGAATCTTCCTTGTTGCGGAACGTGCGCGCCGCGCTCCAGCGCATCGATAGAGGCCAGTTTGGCGTCTGCATGCATTGCGAGGAAGACATCAGCGTCAAACGCATGAATGCGGTACCCTGGACACCGTATTGCATCGAATGCCAGGAACAGTTTGATCGCAGACAGTTGGTCCCGGACGAATCCTTCGACGATATGCTAGTTTCCGCCTAAGGGAACGAGTTGGCGAAATCTTCCCTCTAGGAAAAAAGTTCCCTTTCCACGCCCCACAGCTAGCCAGCTGTGGGGCTTTTTTCTGGTCACTTCCCTATCCCAATCGCACTCGTCATCCGCCCGGTGTCTCGCCCTCGCCGAAACGAGTAGAACCTCTGCTCGTCACACATCGTGCACTGTTCGGCGACCCAAATCAGCCCTACCCCGGCATCCCCCAACTGTTTCCGATTAGCCACCCATAAGTCCGCTTTGCCATCCTGCTGCGGCAACTCCACCTCGTTACCCACCGCGAAGCAACAAGGGCCAATCGACGGTCCGATTGCCGCCAGTACATCCCGTGGATTTGTTCCGTACTCCGCCCGCATCCGCTCCACGGTCAAGCCAGCAATTCCGGCCACCGTTCCTCGCCAACCAGCATGCACCGCCGCCACCACCCGACGCACGGGATCCGCCAACAGAATCGGAACGCAATCGGCCGTTCGAATGGCCAGTAGCAAGCCCGGCTCAGCGCTAATCAGAGCGTCGCCGTCACCTAAACAACCATCCGCCTGACGAACCGACCAAATGACGTCGGAATGAATCTGCCGCAACGTGGCCAAGCGACCCGTCCAAGCGGGGCTATGCCGCGTGCCAAAACCATGCTGGAGCCACGATTGCTCCGCCAGCGCAGGGCTCAAGACCATCACGCGACCGGGCTCTGCACCTGCGCGACCATCACTCGCCGCTTAAAATCGGCCAGCATCTGCTCGTGTAACCGAACTTCGGTCGGCCGCCGAATCAGATACGGCGTGGCGTCGATCTTGTCCTGCAGCTTCATCAACGCGTAAAAAAGATTTTCCGGACGCGGCGGACATCCCGTGACATAAACATCGACCGGTACAACCCGATCAATCCCCTGCAAGACACTATAGGTATTGAACGGACCACCCACGCTCGAGCAAGCGCCCATCGAAATGCACCACTTCGGTTCCGGCATCTGATCCCAAATTCGTTTGACCACCGGTGCCATTTTCAAGGAAACGGTGCCCGCCACAATCATCAAATCGCTCTGCCGTGGGCTTGGACGGAAGACTTCGGAACCAAAACGAGCCAGATCAAACCGCGACGCGCTCGATGCAATCATCTCGATCGCGCAGCAAGCCAATCCAAAGGTCAGCGGCCACACCGACGACTTGCGAGCCCAATTAAAAACGTAGTCTACCGACGTGGTGAGAAAATTCCGCTCAAACTGATTTTGAATCGTAAAACTCATACGGATGCGCTCCGGTACCACGCTAGCGTCGCCCGCAATCCTTCTTCCATGCTGAACCGTGGCGCGTGGCCTAAATCGCGGATGGCGGCCGTCGTGTCCGCTTGTGAATCGCGCACGTCCCCGGCCCGGGGGGGGCCAAACCTTGGAGGCAACGAAACCCCTTCCATCTCCTGCAACATCGCCCAAAGCTGATTCAGCGTGAACCGTCCGCCGTTCCCACCGTTGTAACATTTGCCGCTCACGCCTTGGGCCCGCGAGGCCTTCAAGCAGAGTTCCGCTACATCTTGAACATACGTGAAGTCGCGGCTCTGCTCGCCGTCGCCAAACAGCGTGGGAGGCGTCTTCGCTAACAAATGCTTCATAAACAACGAAAGTACGCCCGAATAGGGGCTCGATGGATCCTGCCGCGGACCGTAAACGTTGAAGAATCGGATCGCGACCGTCTCCAGCCCGAAATTTTCGTGGAATAGCGCACAGTAATGCTCACCCACCAATTTCTGCAAGGCATACGGTGATTTCGGGTGCGGCGTCATCGATTCCACCTTCGGCAAAACTACGGTGTCCCCATAGGCCGAACTCGAAGCCGCATAGACGACCCGCTTCACCCCGGCGTCCTTTGCCGCCCGCAGCACGGCAAACGTCCCGTTAATGTTGACGTCGTGGGAGGGTACCGGATCGGCGATCGAACGAGGGACCGAAGGAATCGCCGCCAAATGCCAAACGATCTCCGCTCCGGCAAAGATGTCCTTCATCTCCTGGTAGTCGCGGATGTCGGAGACATGCGCTTCGACCCGATCTTGTACCTCTTCCAAATTCGCCAGTTTGCCGGTGGCCAGGTTGTCGACCACAGCTACTCGTTCGGCACCATCGGCCAACAAAGTACGCACGATCGACGAGCCAATGAAGCCGGCACCGCCGGTGACTAGGAATTTCGGTTTCATAGTTTGCTAATCTCCGCCTCTAGGTAACGTATGGAATCGTGAGCAATCTTCTCGGCGCCGGCGCTGAAATCGAAAGCCTCCATCGAGATCCAACCCTGATAACCGCGTCTGACAAGGGTCCGCAAAACCGGCTTGAAGTCCCAATCACCCGTCCCCGGGTGCTTGCCATCCATTTCGTTCACGTGGACGTGGCGAATAATGTCGAAATACCGGTCTACCAGAACTTCGTGGGCTTCCACCTCTTTTACCGCGTTGTGGGAGTCATACATCGTTTGAATCGCCGGGCTCGCAATGGAAGCCACGTAGCCGGATGCCTCCTCGAGCGTGTTCAAAACGTCCGTATCCTGCGGCGGAAGCGGTTCCATCAAGAGAGTGACCCCGCGGGAGGGCGCCTGACCGGCCGCCCGCCGCAAGCCTTCAACGTAATGGGCCGTCGAGGTTGCCTTGTCCGATCCTCCGACGGATTTCCGTTGCGCCGGCGACCCAAAAACCATTTTGCCTCCGCCCAGATCGCCGCAAAGGTCAATTAAAGTGGCGATATGCAGCCAACTCCGAGCTCGTAAAGCCATATCGGGCGTTGTCACATGCAGCCCCTTCGGCGCCACCATCAGCCAATGCAGCCCGACAAACTCCAACCCCTCGCTCGCCATAATATCGACCAGTTCCCGGCGCCGGGCCGGAGAAATCGAAGCCGGATCGTCGGCCAATGTAAAGTGCGCGATTTCAATACCGGCATAGCCGAGACGCTTGATCGTCCGG
>JBKJLJ010000259.1:0-3754 GCA_046597015.1 Bryobacteraceae bacterium | reverse complement strand
GGGGGGGGGGGGGGGGGGGGGATGGGTGGCGGACCAATGGATGCGACGGACCGAGAGGGGACGGATTTACACGAGTGCAGTGGGGACGGCGCTGGTGGTGGTGGCGGTGTTGGGGGTCGGGTATTCGCCGCAGACGGGGGAGTTAGGGGTGGCGATCGCGTTTTTAATTGTGTTTGGACTGGGTTGGGGGTTGTTTGATGCGAATAATATGCCGATTCTGTGTCAAATTGCGCGGCCGCAACTGCGGGCGACGGGCTATGGATTGATGAATCTGGTGAGCATTAGCTGCGGTGGGTTGGCCGACTGGGGGTTTGGGATGATGCGGGATGCTAAAGTACCTTTAGTGGCTACGTTTGGGACGTTTGCGGGCGTGGCGCTGGTTTCGATTGGGCTGGTGCTGTTGATTCGGCCGACGTATTCCGAGGATCAGGTATGAATCGATTGTGGTTGGCGGGGACGGGGCTCCAACTCGTGTTGGCAGCGGCGATGTTCGGGCAGAGCGGCGGGGTGCTGACGACGCTGACGAGTGCGAAGCTGGAACAGATTTTGCGGGGGATGGGGGTGGAGTTTACGGAGAACAAGGCGGCGTTGATTCATAGTTACTCGATTCGCATGAAGGGCGAGGAGATGGAGTTACTCGGGCCGGGGAAGGAGATTCGGTTGAGCGGCGGGGTGAGGATGGCGATTTCGCTTGAAAAAGTGAACGAGTGGAACGCGGGGAAGCATCTAGGCCGGGCGTATCGGGACGCGCGGGGGATGGCAACAATCGAGGACGATTTGCACTTGGGGGCAGGGGTGACACAGGCGAGTGTGGAGGCGTTTTTGGTACGGTTTGGGGGGACTTACGCCAGTTTTCGGGAGTTTGTGGTGGGCCCGGTGAGTTCCGGGCCGGCGAAGGGGGCCAAGCGCGTGAAGGCCGTTTTTGGCCAATTTTCGGTGTTGGTGGATGAACGGAAGTGGAAGGCGGATACGGCGGAGGGTGGGGTGCAATCGTTCGACCACGTCAACGGGGAAGCCTATGCGAGGGTGATCAGCGAGCGGGCGAGCCTGCCGCTGGACGCTCTGCGCGAGGCGGCGTTGGCCAACATGAAGAAGAAAGACCCGAAGGTGAAGGTCGTGCGGGAAGAGATGAGGACGGTGAGTGGGCGACCGGTGCTGATGTTGGAGATGACGCCGACGATCCAAGAGATCCCGTTTCACTTCGTGGGCTATGTGTACGGGGGAAGTTCGGGTTCGGTGCAGGTGTGGGCATTTACGACGGAGAGTTCGTATGCCAAATACGGGGCGGTGTTTGCGGAATTGCTGAGTGGATTGGAGATTTCGGATCAACCGTTGCCGGTAGCGAAGTGAACATCGGAGGAGGGATTGCTGACTCTGGGGGTGGATGAGTTGCGGGTCCGGTTCGATGCGAAGAAATGGACGGGACAGGAGATGCGGGGCGCTTCAGCTTGAAACTTAAGGCGGGCGATGGCTATGGGTTGGTGATTACGGAGCGGGTGCCGATTCCACCGGATTCTTTTCCGTCGATCGCGCTCGAGAATGCCAAGAAGGCGGACCCGAAGGCCAAGATTACGTTTCAGGAAAAGCGGAAAGTGAATGGCCTGGACGTGTGGTTTCTGAAGATGGAGGCAGTCGTAAAGGGGATTCCGCTGAGCTATCGTGGGTATTACTACGTGGGAAAAGGGGGCGGTGCAAGTGATTACGTTTACGAGTGCGGGAATGATCGGGAAGTATGAAGCCGACTTTATGGCGTTGCTGAATGGGCTGCGGAAGGGGCAGTGAACCTGGCGACGATTGCGTTGCGCGGGGGAGCCTTTCGGCGGGGTGAACGGAGATTCTGCGGGAGGTCGATCTAACGGCGCAAGTTACAGGATTGGGTCCTGGCGGACTTGCGAGAGCCGCTGCATAGCTTGGAGCACTTGTGGCTGGTGGTGATTTCCGTGGAAGGGGAGCAGAGGGTGCCGAGTTTGCCTTTGTTCGGATTGTTGTTGCCGCTGCCGCTGCCGGGAGGAATCGGGGAACGATTGGCGATTGTGGTGCTTTTTCTGTACGCTTGCTTGCCGATTTTGCGAAATACGCTGTTGGGCTCGGCCGCGGTGGGGGAGGGAGGTGCTGTTGTATCGAGGACTGGCTACAGTAGAGACAGAGCTTTTGTTGGCGGGCGCTTTGCTGGCGGCGATGGCCTTGGCAGTGGATTGGGTATTCCAATGGATCGAAGACAAGTTAACTATCTTGGGGCGGCGGCGTTAGGGGTCGGTTGCGGGGTTGCCTCGGCGCTGACCGCAGGTTTGAAGCGGTTGCTGGAGCGAGAGCCGGAGGTGGTGTTTGAGACAGTGAAGCGGCTCGGGAAGCCGAGTTTGTCGGAGGCGGTGAGTCAGTTGACGGGATGGCAGGTTGAGGTGGACGAGGTGGCGTTGGGATGAAGTGGGTGGCGCGGGTTTTGGGGTTGGCGACGGGCCTATTGGCGCAATGGGGCGGGGGAGAGGCTCCATTTCCGGAGGTGGCGGAGTTTCACTTTGTGCGGATGGAGTATCGGGATTTGCCAGGGATGCGGCGGTTTGGTGGAGGACGGGGATGGTGGCGGCAGGACTGGCCGGAGGCCGACGCGCATTTTGCGCAGGGGGTGAGGCGGTTGACGCGGATCGACAACGGCGTGCCGATCCATTTGCCGTTGACGGATGACCGGATTTTCGAGCACCCGTGGGTGTATGCGACGCAGGTGGGTTACTGGGACTTGAGTGATGAAGAGATCAATCGATTGCGGGAGTATCTGAACCGGGGCGGGTTCCTGGTGGTGGACGATTTTTACGGCGATCGGGACTGGGAGATGTTTCGGGAATCGATGCGGCGGGTGTTTCCGGAACGGGCGATTGTGGATATTCCGGACCAGGATCCGGTGCTGCGGGTGGTCTATGAGATTACGGAGCGAACGTTTATCCCGGGTTTGCGGCATTTGCGGCGGGGGGCGGACGGGTTAGTAGGCGTTAGTCCACAAGCTACCGGGCCGCAGTGGCGGGGGATATACGATGACAAGGGGCGGATGGTGGTGGCGGTGAACTTCAATATGGACGTGGGGGACGCGTGGGAACACGCCGATATGCCGGAGTATCCGGAGAAGATGACGGCGCTGGCGTACCGGTTTGGGATCAACTACATTCTCTATTCGATGACCCACTAGAAGGGGGTTGTTGAGACTTTGGTTCAAGTTGAGTAACCTGTACAGCATGACTACACGGCGTGCGTTCTTGGCAGGTGCGGCGGCGGCGACTGCTGCGTTTGGAAATGCGAAACGTTTTCCTTATGCAGAGTTCGAACAAAGGATTGCGAAACGAGACTTTCGCGATATGACAAAGGACGTATTGCCGACCCCGTGTATGGTGGTCGACATCGACCTGTTCGAGAAGAACTTGAAGACGATGGCGGACTATGGCAAGGGGGCCGGGATCAAGCTACGGCCGCATGTGAAGGTGCACAAGAGCGTCGACATCGCCAAGCGCCAGATGGCGTTGGGGGCGATCGGGGTGACGGCGGCGACGATTGCGGAGAGTGAGCTGATGTCGCGGGGCGGAATCAAGGGCGTACTGTGGACGAAGCAGCCGGCGAGCGATAACAATGTCATCCGGGCGGTGCAGTTGAGCAAGGCGGATCCGAGTTTTCTTTTTGTGGTGGATGATGCGGCGGTGATTGCGAAGGTGGAAGAGGCGGCCGCGGCGGCGAAGGTGAAGTGCCGGGTGGTTGTTTCCGTGTTTGCGGG
>JBKJLJ010000038.1:0-4163 GCA_046597015.1 Bryobacteraceae bacterium | reverse complement strand
CAGATTTCGCCGTGATACCGTGGCACGGTCGATAGGCTCTACACGAGTGGCATGCACTGCCGTATTGGGAATGTCTTTCATCTTGCTCTCCAGTTGGTGGATATCTTGTAGATCGCGATGACTGCGTGCTCTTTGCGCTAGATCAAATGAAGTGCCGTCCAGCGGCCTATGACTGCGCAGTGGACTTACAGGAACACGGGCCATGCCCATTTCGGTGTTCGGTCCAGCTACATTTGGAGAGATAGAGATGAAAACGTCACGGATCGCCGCCGCCCTCTTGGCGCTGCTTCTGACAGGTACGTCCGTTTCGGCCGCGGAGTTCACGGTCAACATGGTCAACAAGGATGCGAGCGGAAAGCCGATGCAGTTCGAACCTGCATTCCTCAAAATTGCCGCCGGCGACACCGTACACTTCGTCCCGGTCGACAAGGGGCATGATACCGAAAGTCTAGCCGGTGGTATCCCGGAAGGTGCAGAGGCCTGGAAGGGGAAGATGAGTCAGGGGCTCGACGTCACTTTCACCGTTGACGGGTACTATGCCTTCAAATGCGCCCCCCACGTCGCAATGGGCATGGTCGGGCTGATACAGGTCGGCGACGCGCCCGCAAACGCCGATGCAATCAAGGCTTTGAAGCTTCCTTCCAAAGCCTTGGCGCGAGTGAATGAGCTGCTCAACCAGTAAGCCGGCGAAGCTCGATCGGCCCGTTGCGGCGGGCCGATAGGCACCGCTTGAGGCCGCACAATCAAGGCCCGATCCCACTTCCGCAGCGAAGATGCGCATGCCGATAGTCGAGGCGACTAGCATCTCTATCGGACCATCCGGTGACGGTGGATACTGTCGTGGTTGGCATCCCGAGTTGGGTGAACAGCAGTTCGCCATTCGCGGGCCATCGCCAGCGTCTGCTCGTCGACAGAGACATCGATCGCGCCCTCTCGTGGGGCGAAGAACTAACTCGACAGCACAACAAGGGGTCCGAGTCCGTCGTCTGACCGTGGCGGTCATGTCACGATCTGGCTGGGCTCCTGGTGACGAGCATCGGACCGTACTCGGCGATGAACAGCGCGAATGCCAGAAGCCAGGCGCCAGCTGCGATCTCGAGCAGGAGGTAGTAGTGCTGGGGGAGGATCTCGGCAAAGGGACGAACTATCGCTGATAGGATCAAACTCAGATACGCCACCGAAATCTTCGATGATGCCTTCAACGGGCGGCCGGTGTGACCGAGACTGGCCCGAGTCATCACTGCAAAAGTCATTGTGCCGATCGCTCCTACGGTAAGCACGTGCAGTGCGGATGCGGTGGAGAGCAGTCCAAGCTCAGAGAGGCCGACACAAAGTAGGCCGATTGGGATGAAGCCATAGGCGATGTGCATCACCAGAAGCAGCGGCTCGCGGACCGTTCTCCAGCCGACCCAGCGTGCCAGTCGATGAGCGTGAAGCAGGCACGCGCTGAAGGCGAAGAGCGGCGCTATCACTGCATCCGCGACGAACACCCAAGCGAGGAATGCGGGTACGAGCGCGGCAACCGCGATAATGTCGTAGCTTGAGAAGGTCCGCGGTAAACTTGGAGAATGAGCCTTGGCGAGGTAATTGCGCGTGAAGCTCGGAACGATCCGTCCACCGACAAGTGAGATGAATACGACATAGACGCCAACCGCGACTTGTGACGCTTCAAGGGCTTGGCCGCTTGTCAGCACCGAGACGTGAAAGGCAATATTGGCGAGGCTTAAACCGATGAGGCCACCGAGGATCTTGAAGTTCTTCCAGTTCTTGCCTGTTATGATCTCGCGTGCGGCGATGGCTCCGAGCGACGGCAAGAATAGGGCATCGACGCTCACCGCCGCCCAAGGCGGTCCGACCAAGTCGGGCATTGCCATCGCCAGCCTGCCAGCCAGCCAGAGCGCCACCAGGGTGAGCAGTGGTCCGCCCGAAACTGGCAACCGGCCCGTCCAGTTCGGGATGGCGGTCAACATGAAGCCCGCGAGCGCTGCGGAGGTGTAACCGAAGAGCATTTCGTGGGCATGCCAGTTAAGAGCGCCGTAGCTGCCTCCGACGTTCCATCCGAGCGTTAGTGCGGCGATCCACCCTCCCATCGCGAACAAAGCAAAGATGCCGGCAAGCAGAAAGAACGGCCGAAACCCGTAGGAGAGGAGTGCAGGTCCACTGCGTGCAATGCCCCGCGGGACCCGGCCTGGGACGCGTACGACGGGGATGACTGCGTTCACCGTTCACTCCTTGGATCGCGAGCCCCAGGTTCCGCAGCACTGATCGCAATTTGTGATTCTGCCAGTGACCCGAGATAGCGTTCAGGAGCACTACCAGTGGTCCGGTACATCCCTTTGATGTCCCTCAACTCAGCGCCATTCAGCGGGCGACAGATGCGCAGATCAGATCGATCCGCTACGCAATCGTCTGTCCGCCTGTCTGTCCCCGCAGCATCGCCGCCGGAGAGGCACAGGAACAGCCACTAGCGTCCTGACTTTCTCTCCGCCAGTAATGTCGTGCAACTACATGATTTATATCAGAAATATGTTTGCTACGGATGAACGGCCCCTGCTTCGGCCCCAGTACGGAGCCTAATAGCAGGCGCCATGCGATCCCCAGCCAAGCCAAGGTCTTGAACGGCAATATCTTGCGGCACAGCACGGCACCAGTCCTTACTTGACTGACGCTCTTGAGTAAGGAGTGTGGTTGACAAAACCAATTGGCGTTCCCATCGCGGGCCATCTCTTCGTCGGCTACCCACACTTGGGGGTGGCATATGGCGCCTCCCTCAAGGACGGAACCAGGAACCTGGAACCAGGGAGAGCAAGTCCACGGATCAAAAAAGAGGGCGCACCACCGCGCGGTGGTGAGCGCGAGTATATAAGCGGGTAGTCGGACCAGCGGCCGTGCGCCGCGCCGAGCAAACGGCCAAGCTCCTGCGAACGGTCGGCGGATCGATCCCAAACCGCCGCGCCGCCTCCCGACGGCTCAATCCGTCAATCTGCGCCGCATGGCGAACCCGCCCATATAGCTCCACGCCCTTCATCCTCCGCCTCCCGCCAATCCGGCGTAGAGAGCTATCACCTGACGGAGTTTTACTCCGGCGAAGCCAGCATCCCGGCCGCTTCAGTGACGGATTATTGCTCCGGCGCTTACATGCTGACGCTGTTGGCCCGCCTCCCGCTGTCTCAACCCTGCCGCGGACACCTCGTCTAGAAAGTTCGGAAACCAGTTTCCGGACCTTCCCGGACGACATTGGGCACGCACCGATGCCTTATGTGCACGCCGGCATGCCGCTGGCTGCATAGGAACAAAGATGAAAATCGTACTTTCGATTCAAGATACCGCCAGCGCCCTGGGCCTGGGGCGCACGTCGATTTACGCCCTGATCAAAAAGGGGCGCCTGGAGACGGTCAAGCTGGGCAGCCGTACGCTGGTCAAGACCTCCAGCATTCTGGCACTGATAGGTGAAAGTGGGGTGGCGGAATGAGTTCCACCAAAGACAAGGCCGGAAGCGTTCGAGCGCTTTCCGGCCTGGAAGATGCCAAAGCAGCGAGCCCGGCATCCTCTTATATCTCAGGCGAACAACTGACACCAGAGACGACACAGGTTGCGGGAGATGAACCCGCCGAAACAGTAGGAGCCGGCGTCAATCTTCCCGAGGGACCCGAGAGCGAGCCAATCGATGGGGCAGACTTGCTCGATCGAGCGCGTGCTTTCTCGGAGCGCTTCGTTCGACTTCCATCACAAGCTGCTTCTGTCGCCGTCACGCTTTGGGCAGCACATACGCATTTCATGCAAGCTTGGGATTCGACACCTCGTCTTGCATTCCTGTCGCCCGATCCGGGAAGCGGAAAAACGCGGGCGATGGAAATAACGGCCCTGCTGGTGCCACGTGCCCTCTTGTCGGCGAACGCGTCGGCTGCCAGTCTTATCCGCGCACTGAACGGTCCTGAGGGGCGGCCAACCTTCCTTATCGATGAGGCCGACGCGAAGTTTGGGCCAAAAGCGAAGGGGGACGAAGACCTGCGCTCGATGATCAACGCCGGGTACCGCAAGAGCGGCTACTTCTTGCGATGCGAAATGGTGGGAGACACGTGGATCCCCGTGAAGCTGAGTGCATATGCTGCGATCGCGGTGGCTGGAATTGGCGACCTCCCCCGGCGCATAGCTCAGCGGCA
>JBKJLJ010000009.1:0-10048 GCA_046597015.1 Bryobacteraceae bacterium | reverse complement strand
CAGGTCGTCGATGTCGTAGAGAAATACGTTTTCGAGTTGGTTGGTCGTTGGTTCAATGTTTCGCGGGACGGCGATGTCGATCAGGAACATGGGGCGGCCGCGACGTTGGCCCATCGCCTTTTGTACCTGCTCCCGGGTGAGGATGTAATTCGGGGCCCCGCTCGATGCGATCAGGATATCGATCTCCGGCAAGCTTTGCAGGTAGGCGTCGTAATCGATGATCGTACCGTCGAAGATCGAAGCCATTTCCTCGGCTCGGGACCGGGTTCGATTGGTGACGAGGATTTTACCGACGCCGCTGCGATGCAAATGTCGCGCGGCAAGCTCACTCATCTTTCCGGCGCCTAACAACAGGACCCGGCAATCCTTCAAATTGCCGAAGATCTCCCGGGCCAATTCGACGGCCGCGAAACTCACCGACACGGCATTTTGGCCGATCATCGTCTCGGTGCGCACCCGTTTTGCCACGGAGAAGGCCCGGGTCAGCACCGTATCGAGATACCCGCCCACCGCGCCTTCCTGCTTGGCAACGGCGTAAGCCTGCTTCAACTGGCCCAATATTTGAGGCTCGCCCAGCACCATTGAGTCCAGGGAAGACGCCACGCGGAACAGATGCCGGATGGCGTCGCGGTCGTCGTAGCCATACAAGTGGCCCGTGAGTTTGCGCCGTTCGAGATTTCTCGCTTGGCCCAGAAACTCCTCGAGGGATCGCTGCACGTCCACCTGGTCGTCAGCGGTTACGGCAATCTCTACGCGGTTACAGGTGGAGAGGATGAGACCTTCGTGGAAGCCTTCCCGGTGCCGGAGTTCGCGCAAAGCGGCCGGCAGCGCGGCGTCGGAGAAAGCGATGCGCTCGCGCACTTCGACCGGGGCGGTCCGATGGTTCAGGCCTGTGACGTGCAGCTTCATCGGGCCAGAATCGGACGCAAATCGGTATGCGAAACCCAGGTTAGAGCGCTGAACAGCAACATGTAGATGGAGAGGAAGGCCGCCCGTCGTCCGCGCCATCCGGCGCTTGAACGAAGGTAGACGAGAACGAGATAAAAGACCCACGTGAAAAGGGCGATGTGCACTTTTCCTTCGCTGATCCATCGCGTGCCGGATTCGATATAGGCCCAGGTAGCTCCGGTGATCACCCCGGCGGTCGTACAAACGAAGCCGATCGCCATAGAGCGTGAACTGAGCGAATCCAAGGTACCCAGCGGCGGGAGACGATCGAATAGGCTGCCGGTCGATTTTCGCTTCAGATGGCGTTCCTGGATGAGATAAAATAGGGAACTGACCGCCATCAACAACATGGCGACATAGCCTGCCAGAATGAGCAGTACGTGAGCCAGCAGCCAGGCGTCGCGAAGGCCGGACAGCGACCAACTCCCCACCGGTACGGCGGTCGTGCCAATGAAGGTCATCACGCAGGTGATGGGAAAAATGAAGATGGCCAAACTCGAGAAATCGTAAAGTTTTTGAACGATGAGGAAGGCGATTGCGATTAGCAGCGCACAACCGCTAATCGTTTGATGAAAGGTCTGCAAGGCCAAGTTGCCGCCCTGAATCGATTGCTCGACGACGGATACGGTATGCAGCAGGGTACCCGCCGCAAAAGCGTGGATGGCGAGTGGGAAGAGCCGATTCGATCGGAGCCAGACGAAAAACAGGACGTGGACCAAGCCGACCGCATATAGCGCGGTGGCGGCCCGTAACCAAAATATGCTGATCTCCTGCATCCGTTTGCATCTCTAGTATATCGAGTAAGCATATGTCGACTTCATTAGTAGGAAAGAGAGCCCTGGTAACCGGGGGCACCCGCGGGATTGGCCGCGCCATTGTGGAACAGTTGCTGGAGGCCGGAGCGCACGTTGTGCTGTGCGGTCGTGGCGATTCCGATTGGGCCGAAGTGGAACTTCGGGCCAAGGGGTTTCAAAACGTCTACGCCACCGGCTGCGACGTTTCCATTCCGGAACACGTCGCGGGATTGTTCCATTTCGCCGATGCCAAATTGGGAGGCCTGGACATCCTGATCAATAATGCGGGGATCGGCATTTTCAAACCAACGGCCGAACTGACGATTGAGGATTGGCGCCATACTCTCGATGTCAACCTGAGCGGAACCTTTTACTGTTCCCGCGAGGCTCTGACCCGGATGCGCGGCAAAGGGGGTGGTTATATCGTAAACCTTTCGAGCCTCGCGGGAAAGAACCCGTTTGCGAGCGGAGCAGCCTATAATGCCTCGAAATTCGGGATGAATGGGTTCAGCGAGGCGATGATGCTGGACCACCGCCAGGACGATATACGGGTTACCTACGTCATGCCGGGTAGCGTGGATACCGATTTTTCGCCGCGGAGCGCCGGAAAAGGCGCAGATTGGAAGATTGCTCCGCAAGATGTTGCCGATATGGTTCTTGCGGTATTGAAAATGCCTGCGCGGACCTTGGTGAGTCGGGTGGAAATCCGGCCAGCAAAACCCGGAAAATAGGTTCGGAAGATTCTGTGAATTCAATCGGTTACTGAATTGCTGGTTCCCGGCATGAGGTATTCGGTGATCCAAGGACTGAGCAGAAAATTTCGAGACGCTCCGAAGCTGATTCCGACAGACGCGCAAGCCACTTCCAGACCCCCACGTTGGCACCTAATTAACTGGCAAAGGAGTAGTGGAATGACGCGACTAGCGAGCTTGGGACTATCAGGATCCGGATCCTCGACACGGAATGTTCCTACAAATGTGCGCCTCGACCCCTCCCGCACCGGGAAGGAAGCTGAGGCGCTCGACGCTAACCTCCGCCGACTGGTAATCGGTCAGGACGAAGCCGTCGATCAGATCGTCAACATGTATCAGATGTATCTGACGGGGCTGAACCCACCCGGGCGTCCGATCGGGAATTTCCTATTTCTCGGTCCGACCGGCACCGGCAAAACACGAATCGTCGAGGCTATGGCCGAGAGCTTGGTGGGCAACCCGCGGGCCGTTATCAAGATCGATTGCGCCGAATTCCAGCATAGCCACGAGATTGCGAAGCTGATCGGTTCGCCACCTGGATACCTGGGGCACCGGGAGACCCACCCGCTGCTGAGCCAGGAAACGATCAACCAGCACCAAACGGAGCGAACCAAGATCAGCTTCATCCTCTTCGACGAGATTGAGAAAGCGTCGGACTCGCTTTGGAATCTCTTGCTCGGCATCCTGGACAAAGCGACTCTGACCCTGGGAGACAACCGCAAGGTCGATTTCACCAAGACGATGATCTTTCTGACCTCGAATCTCGGTGCCAGCGAAATGTCGACTCTGCTGCAACCGCGGCTCGGCTTTGGGCTCAAACGCCTCGAAACGGTCAACCCCGATGATCTCGATGCCAAGACATCGGAAAAGATTGCGCGCTCTGGGGTAGAAGCGGCCCGGAAAAAGTTCACCCCCGAGTTCATGAACCGTCTGGACAAGGTGGTTGTCTTTCATCCTCTCGGCGAGAAGCAGATTCGGCAGATCCTGGAAATCGAACTGAAACAAGTCCAGCACCGGGTGTTCCAAGCTTCCCCGGAACGGGCGTTTGTATTCCAGTGTTCGGAGGAAGCTAAGGAATTCCTGCTAACCCAGGGCATCGACGCGAAGTACGGCGCGCGTCACCTGAAACGTGCCATCGAACGTTCCCTCGTACAACCGCTTTCGAATCTGATTGCAACCGACCAGCTGCGGCTCGGGGATTCGATCCGGATTGGATTTGACGCAGGCCAGCTGACGTTCTTGCGGGAGGCCGAAGGAATGAGCCCGGTAACCATGGCACAGATTACGGAGCTCACCTTTAGCCAACAGTTAGCGGCGGCCCACTCCGCCATTGACGCCGAGAGCGGACGAACGGTCTCCGCCCGCTTTACAAGGCGCTAATGCGAAACCATCGGTTCCAGTGTCTTCGCTTCTTCGATCCACGCCGTCACCTGCTTCTCGCTCGGCGTTGTACCTGCAATACTTTTCGCTTCGTTGATCTCAATCAACTTCGAAGTCAGATTAGCGGCGTTCCGATTGCGCAATTCCTTCACGGTATCGACGCCAGCCGCTTCGAGCAGCTCCGCAAACTGCGGTCCTACACCGTTCAGCCGGATTAAGTCAGCATGGTTTACCCAAGTCAGAATCAGCTTCTCGCTGATCCCGGTCGAGCTCGCGATTGCACCTCGACCCTTCGCTGCACCACCCCGCTCAAGCAGCGATTCAACCGTGGCGATTCCCGCCGCCTTCAAGCGGATGGCATAGACCGATCCAATGCCTTCGATATCTTCAATATTCATCTGGCGATCTCTCCTCGCCAATCACTCTATCGCAACCAGTGCCTAGGAGGCACACTCCCCTCGGCCAAGCTGCAGCGAGAAGGCAACTTCATCGCCCCAATCCATGTACATCTCAGGAGTAAACTCGGTTGGCTTGGCGAGGTCGGCCGTCATCTCTTTGAAGAAGGCTACCTTGTGCCGCAACACGTACTCACGGAACGATTCCCCGGCCTGCCGATCAGCTTGGAAATGCTCGATCACGCGTCTAACGGCCACCGTCGCTAACCGCGCCGGTAGACTCTGGATGGCCAAGCCGAAGCGCAACATCCCTTCCCGGTCGTGCCCGCCGCCCAGAAGCATCAGGTAGTAAGGTACTTCACGCCCGTTAATCTTGCGCGAATTTCCGTAGAAGCCAATGTCGGCGATCCAGTGTTGCCCACAAGAGTTGGGGCAACCGCTGATCTTCACACTCATTTTCCGAACCTGCGGGTCCCGGTAATCGGACACGGCAGCCGAAATCGCCGCCGCCAAGTTCATCGACTTAGTCAACGCCAAGTTGCACGAATAGCCGCCCGGGCAGGACACCGTATCGGTAATCTCATAAGCACCTGCATCCGCTAAATCAACCACCTGTAACGCCGCATGTACTCGACGCAAATTGTGTACCGGGATCCACGCCACCATCAGATTCTGATCGATTCCCACACGCACATAGCCGTCGCCCGCATCGCGAGCAATTTGAGCCACCGCGCGCATCTGCGCACTCACCATGTTGCCCTGCGCACAACGGACGGTCACGATCGCGTAGCCGGGGTGCTTCTGTTCCTGGACGTTGGTCTCCAGCCACCGATCAAACGCCGGATCGGCCGGGGTCGACCCCAATACCGGCAATTGGCCGCCTTCGCCCAGCACGAACGGCTGCAACCGGAAACCGCCAAAATTCTCGGGCACATACTCCGGCTCGGGCGTCCCACCGTTAGCCAGGATGTCGGCAAAATTCGCCTCGATGGTCTGCTTGACCCATTCGATACCGCGCTCGCGCAGAACAAACTTCAAGCGGGCCTTATTCTTATTCCCCCGATTGCCATGCTGGTTGAACAACCGCAACACCGCCTCCGTCCGCGGGATCAGCTTGTCTTCCGGCAGAAACTCATCGAGCAAAACCGCTTCGTTCGGAAGAGGTCCAAGGCCGCCACCGAGCACCGTGCGGAAACCCCGTTGCCCATCACGAAGGACCGCCGTGAGACCGAGGTCATGGATCGCCAGCGCCATATCATCGCGTTCGCCACCGCCGAAAAACGCAATCTTGAACTTCCGTGGCATCGCGTCGGTTAACGGGTTATGCAAGAAAGCCAAAGCCACTTTGCGGACGTAGGGCTGCACGTCAAACACTTCATTCGCCAACAGTCCCGCTAATGGCGAGGCGGTGATGTTCCGCACCGTGTTGTAGCAGGCTTCCCGCGTCGTCAACCGCACGGACGCCAGCTTTTGCAACAAATCAGCTACTTCCGGCAGCGGGATGAAGTGGTACTGCATATTCTGCCGCGTCGTCAAATGACCCTTGCCCGCGGCAAACTGATCCGCCACGTCGGCCATGCAATCCATCTGCCCGGCCGTCATGATTCCCCCCGGGACCTTGGTCCGGATCATGTGGACACCTTCCTGACGCTGGGAATACACCCCGCGCCGCAGCCGCTCCGCTCGAAATTGATCTGCCGTTAAACTCCCCGCCGTAAAGTCGGCCGCCACGGACCGAAATCGCTCGATATCTTCGCGGACGGTCTGGTCATATGCCGCTTCCGCAGCTTCACGTGTGGGGTGTTTCAAGTCAGACAAAACGAATCTCCCTTATTCCGATCGAGTATAACATATATGGCCCGACGACACCAGCAGCCGTGCCGCCGTAGAATGGTTTCATGCGTATCGGAGCCGCGCTCCTGGCCGTCGTGCTATTCGCCCAGACTGCCAAAGAGCAGGCCTTCCAATTTTATCAGCAACAACGCTTCAAAGAGGCGGCCACGCTGTACGAACAGTATTTGGCGGCCCACCCCGATGATCGTTCCGCCGCCCTTCTGCTGGGGCTTGCGTTGCAGCAATCCGGCCAACTCCCCCAAGCGGAAGCCCAATTCAGTCGCCTGAAAGCACCCTACTTTACCGCCCGCGTCCAATTTCTGCGTGGGCGGTTCACCGAAGCGCTCGCCAGCGCCGACGACGCCCTGGCCGCGGGCGAACCGGCCGATCGCGTCTGGCAACTCCGCGGCCGCATCGAAGAAGAACGCGGGAATCTCGAACTCGCCGCCTCCCACTACCGTCGGGCCGCCTCCCCGGAGGGCCGCTCCGGGCTAGCGAGCGTCCTATATAAACTTGGCCGCTACCCCGAAGCCCGCGCCGCGGCCCTTTCCGCTGAAAATGCCGAAGGCCGGCAAATTCTTAAGAAAATAGCCCAGGCACCCACTCCGAGCGCACCCGACCCGGTCGTCCTCCCTCGCTTTAGCGTCCAAGATCTGCCATTTACTCTTGCCCACTCTCCGACGGCCGCCAAGCATCTAGTCTCCACCATGGCCGGCGGTCTGGCTGCCGCTGATTTCGACGGCGACGGCCTCGTTGACCTCTTTTTCCCCAACGGAGCCGATCCACGCACCCTCAAAAAAACCGGCCCGCAGCATGCCAACGTCCTGCTTCTCAACCGTGGCCCAGCTGGTTGGAAGCCCTTCCCCGTCGCCGGTGACGGCTTCTCGATCGGTACGGCCGTCGGCGATTTCGACAACGATGGAGACCCCGACCTGTTCATCGCCGGAGCCGGCCGCAACCTCCTTTACCGCAACGATCACGGCAAGCTAACCCTGGTCCCTTCCGCTATAGCCGACGAGCCCTTCTCGGTCGCCGCCGTCTGGTTCGACTATGACCGCGACGGCTGGCTCGATCTGTTCGTGGTCAACTACCTCGGCTGGTCCCCCGCGAATAATAAATTCTGTGGCGATCAAGCCAAGGGCCTCCGCGTCTACTGCAACCCGCGCGAATTTGCGCCCCAGGCCAACCGTCTCTATCGCAATCGTCGCGACGGAACCTTTGAGGACGTCTCCACCCGCAGCGGCATCAGCAAGCACCTCGGCAAAGGGATGAGCATCGCCGTCGCCGACTTCGATGCCGACGGCTGGCTGGACCTGTTTGTCACGAACGATGGCCTGCCCAACTTTCTCTTCCGCAACCGCGGCGATGGAACGTTCGCCGAAGCGGGGCTCGAGTCTGGCGTCGCGCTCAGCGAAAGCGGTCAACCGGTCTCCTCGATGGGTGCCGCCACCGTCGACTTCGATCGCGATGGCCGCCCCGATCTCCTGTTCACCGCCCTCGTCCGGGAGACGTTCCCGCTTCTCCGCAACCTCGGAGCCGGCCGTTTTCAAGACGTCTCGTTTCCCGCCAAGCTCGGACCCCTAACCCTCACGCGCTCAGGCTGGGGGGCCGTCTTCGGCGATTTCAACAACGACGGCTGGCCCGACCTGCTCACCGCCAACAGCCACGTCACCGACAACATTGCCGCCGTCTCGAACGAGGTCTACGAAGAGGCCTCCACCGTCTTTGTCCAATCCCGCGGCATATTCCTCCATGCCCTTCCCGTCACGCCCAAGGGTGCATGGCGCGGAGCTGTCGTCGCCGACTTCGACAACGACGGCCGGCTCGATGCGGTGCTCACCCGTCTCGGCGGGCCCGCCGTACTGTTGCACAACATCACCCAACCAGCCGGACGCTCGCAGTCCAATCCGCGCCCCAACCTAATGCCCACCGCCTGCGGCTACGCGAGTTCGTGCGCCGGGCCGCTTCACATTGGACTAGGCCAGGATGTCCCGCAGTAGCTCTCCGTGTACGTCAGTGAGCCGAAAATGCCGGCCGCTGTAGAAGTACGTCAGCTTCGTATGATCCAGCCCCATCAGGTGCAGCAGCGTGGCATTCAAGTCATGCGGATGCACCGGCTGATCGACAGCCTTGTACCCGAATTCATCGGTTGCCCCATGGACGTGCCCGCCCTTCACCCCGCCGCCGGCCAGCAAAATGGAGTACCCCAAAGAGTTATGATCCCGTCCGTTGTGAAGCTTCGTCGTCGATCCCGTTTCGACCGCCGGCGTCCGTCCGAACTCGGTCCCCACCACCACCAGCGTCTCGTGCAGTAGTCCCCGTTCTTCCAAATCCTGGACTAAAGCCGCAATCGCCGGATCGGCCTGCCGCGCCAAGCGCCCATGCGCTTGAATATCCTCATGCGAATCCCACGGCTGCGAATTCCCGAAATAAATCTGCACCATCCGCACGCCTTTTTCCACCATCCGGCGCGCCATCAAGCAGCCCCGGCCAAACGCCGAATCGCCATACCGCGCTCGTACGGCCGGTGACTCCTTGGCCAAGTCGAACACTTCTGGCCCCTCCGTCTGCATGCGATAAGCGACCTCCATCGATTCGATCGTCGCCTCCAACTGCCCGTCGCCTGGCCGCGCGGCCAGGTGCTCTTCGTTCAACGCCTTCAACAAATCCAACTGCTTTCGTTGCGCCGCGGGGGTCGTGCTTCCCCGATCGACGTATTTGATTAGCTTTTTCGGGTCGGTCTCGTTGATCCCGATGAACGTCCCTTGATACACCGCCGGCAAGAATGCGCTTTCCCACAGCGGCGGCCCCACGACCGGCGTCCCTGGGCACATCACGACAAAGCCGGGCAGGTTCCGATTTTCCGTTCCCAGGCCATAGGTCAGCCAACTCCCCAACGACGGCCGACCCGGCTGAATGGCCCCGCAATTGGTCATGAACAGCGAAGGTTCATGGTTCGGTACATCGTTGTACATCGACCGCACCACCGTGAACTTATCGATCATCGAACCGATCTGCGGGAAGATCTCGCTGACCTCGATCCCGCTCTGCCCGTACTTCTTGAACGCGAACGGGGACCGCATCAGGCTGCCGGTGACACGCTCCGTTTTTGGATTTCCGCCCGGCATCGGCTGCCCGTGATACTTCGCGAGCGAGGGCTTGGGGTCGAACGTATCCACCTGCGACATGCCCCCGTTCAGTACCAAATAAATGACGTGTTTCGCCTTGGCCGGAAAGTGCGGGGTCTTGGGCGCGAACGCGTCTGCCGCCATCAAATCCGACAGTGCCACACCGCCGAATCCACACCCCACCCTGGCCAATAGCTCTCGTCTAGTCCACATAAAGAAACTCGTTCGCACTCAACAAAACCTGCGCGTACTCGGCCCTGGACGACCCGCGCAAAAACTGCTCGCCGCGCTCCTTCTCGTGCGCCGACGGGACCCGCTGGAACAGCAGCTTGTAGGCCCGTTCGACACTCGTAATTCGCCCGCCGAACGCCTGGGCTCGGCGCTTAATGAAATCGCTATTCAAAAAGTAAAGCCGCTGCAGAGGCACATTCGTGGCGGCCCGATGCTCGGCGCTGGCGCTCGAACTCGGGAAGTCAAACAGCGCCAAGGTCTCATTCTGCTGGTACCGCCCCACCCGCGCATACACCGTCCGTCGCAAGTTGCGATCATCCAATTCTGCCGACTGGCCCCCCACCGTGCAATCGAGTTCCCCGCTCACGGCTAGAATTGCATCGCGCATCGACTCGGCATCCATGCGCCGCCGCTCGGCCCGCCAGAACAATCGATTCGATGGATCCACTTTCTCCCCCGCCTCAGTATTCGCGCTCGAAGCCTGATACGTTTCACTCAGCGCGATCTCGCGAATCAATGCCTTCGGCGACCATCGCAACGCTACAAACCGCGCCGCCAGATATTCGAGCAGTTCCGGGTTCGCCGGG
>JBKJLJ010001077.1:0-7989 GCA_046597015.1 Bryobacteraceae bacterium | reverse complement strand
TCGGCTGGAGGCCGCTTTCCCTTCGGGCGTACGGGGTCCGGTGGACTTCATGGCGTTGCGCCGGTTGGCGAGTTGGCGGGCCGCGACGCGCTCGGCTTCGAGACGGGCTTCGAATTTGCGGACTGCTTCGTCTTGCCAGACTTGCGGGTCAAAAGGCTCTTCGTTTTGCATGGTGTTGCATCCTTGGTTTATCAATGGAAGAGCCCGCCGTGCCGATTAGGCGCAGCGGGCTTTTCTCGATTTGACGCTACACCATGGGTGCAAGGGTTTTGCGGGCGGTTAGCGGCATTTTGTTGAAAACACAGGAAAGATAAATTTTCTTGGGCCGTGAGCCGAAAGCGGTCCAGGAGGCATCCGGTACTGGATCCGACTAAGTACTAGGGCTCAGTGGGTGGAAATGGAGCGAGTCTGCGACGTGGCCAATCGGCATTCAGCGTGGCCCCTCAACCCGACGGGTTTTCAGGGACACCTCCTTTTT
This sequence comes from Bryobacteraceae bacterium, assembly GCA_046597015.1. GTDB lineage: Bacteria > Acidobacteriota > Terriglobia > Bryobacterales > Bryobacteraceae. The sequence continues at coordinate 7,511 of JBKJLJ010001077.1, read as the reverse complement.
TTGGGGGGAATCTACGAACTTCCGAGCGAACTTACGGCCGATAGCGGCAACGTCTATCCGGCCGGGGCCGAATTCCGCGATAATGATGCCCTCGTGAACTTGCCAGCCAGAGTGGCTGTAATCCACGGACATGTTCACGGCAAAATGGCTGGGATGGCTACTTTGACCGTGCGGCCGCAACCATTTTTAGAGATCTCGACGTCTCATAGCGTGGTGGCTGGCCCGCGAAAGCGAAGTCCTATTTTAATGTCGGACAGCCCCGGAGCGGAGAAGCGGAGAAGCCACGGCGGTGCAAGTTGGGATCCGCAATTCTCCGAAAGCGATTGCGCGAATTCTGGATGGCGTCTAGACGCCAGTGCCGTCAGGGGCGTCCACGCCCGGGATATTGCAATACAGCGCGCGAAGATCCACCGCGACGCCCAGAACCGTTAGGGCGCACACGCCGTCGTCCTCGACAGCTTCCCGATACTCCCAATTCCCTTGCTCGTTTTGGGTGTACCACTCGACTCGCTTTTCGTTCTGCGATACGAGGACATACTCGCGCAGCGTCGCTACATTTCGATAGAGTGCGAACTTCCCGGTCCGATCGTAGCGCTCGGTCGACGGCGAGTGGACTTCGACGACCAGAGTCGGATTTACGATAAGGTCCTGGTTCCCGTCGACGTACCGCAGTCCCCCGCAGGTGACCATTACATCCGGGTAGACATACGCCGCCTGCATCCCGATTTGTAGCCGCAAATCAGCAACGGTGACTAGGCAGTTTCTTTGGCCAAGGAGCGTTCTGAGCTCTGCGGCAAACGCGACGATGAGGGCGGAGTGGGCTCCAGAGGCTCCCGACATGGCGTAGACGTGCCCGGCGACAAACTCGCTTCGGAACTCAGCTTGCCGCTCGATACGGAGATATTCGTCCGGGTGGACCGGAGGGATAGGTACTACCGCCATCATCTGATGCTAATCCCGCTTGGCCCTTCGGCTCAAGGGAACTCTAGAAGCTCTACTGGTGTCGGAGGATGGCGGCAACGGTTTCGATGCCTTCCCACAGATTGCCGAGGCGGAGGTTTTCGTCGTCGGTGTGTTGGTTGTCGTCATAATTGGCAAGCGCCACGCCAATGACCGGAATTTGCAGGGCGCTGATAAACGGCATGGCGGGGAGGCCGCCGCCGAGGGTGCGAAGGCGGACGAGACGATCTCCCCACTGGCCGCGGAGGGCCTCGGTTAGGAGGACGGCTTGGGGATGGGTGGGGTCCGTGCGCCAAGCGGCGTTGGGGAGGGGGCTGCGCTTGACCTGGACGATTTTGGGGTGGGCGGCGAGGGTGGCGACGTCGGGTTCGGTATCGGTGACGAAGTAGCCCTGCTTGCGGATGTGGGCGATGATGCGGTCCTGCATACCTTTGGAAGAATTTTCCTTGACGAGGCGGAGGGCGATTTCGGCCGAGGCGCTGGCGGGGATGACGCCGCCGACTTCCCCGCCCTTCAAGGTATGAACACTGAAAGTGGGGAGGTTGAGGCCTTCCTGGAGAGACCGGGCCGCTCCGTCGGTTGAGCCGACGCCGTAGAGTTTTTGCATGGAGAGGCTGTCGTCAGGGACAGAATCGATGAGTTTCCAGGCGTCCGGAGGGAGGGGGAGGACGTCGGAATAAAAGCCTTCGACGGCGACCTTGCCGGAGGGCTCGAGCATGGAGGAGAGGAGTTGGGTGAGGCGGACGTTAGCGTCGGGCATCCAGTTGCCGTAGTTACCGCTGTGCATGCCGGTTTTGGCGGTATAGACGGTGAGATCGAGGCGGGTGCCGCCGCGGGCTCCGTAATAGATCGTCGGGCGGCCGGAGGGATGTTGGGGGCCGTCGAGAAAGACCATGACGTCGGCTTTGAGTTGGGCACGGTGGGTGAGCAAGGCGGCGCTGAGGCCGAGGCCGCCGCCTTCTTCTTCGCCGTCGAGGATGAGCTTGATGTTGCTGGCGGGGGTACCGTTGATGGCATCCAGGGCGGCGAGGAAGGCGATGATGGGGCCTTTGTCATCGCCGGCGGCGCGTCCGTAGAGGCGCCAGTCGGGCGGGAAGTTTTTGAGGCTCCCAAAGTCGGGGATGATTTTGGCGTTGTTTTCGAGGCTGCCATCGCGGAGGACGGGACGGAAGGGGTCGGGCTGGTGCCAGCGGGTTCGATCGACGGGTTGGCCGTCGTAGTGAATGTAGAAGAGGATGGTGCGGGTGGCACCGGGGACGAGTTTTTGGCCGAAGACGAGGGGGGCGGCGTTAGGGGTTTCCCAGAGTTCGGGGCTGAGGCCGCGGCGGGCGAGGAGAGTTTTGAGGTACTCGGCGTTCCTGGTTAGGCTGGGGAGGTCGCCGTGGATGTTGGGGAGGGCGACGAGGTCGTGGAACTCGCGGAAGATGGCGGGTTGATTTTGGAGGACGTAGGATTTGACGTCAGGCGACTGGGCGAAAGCGGAGGTGGCGAGGAGGAGGGCGAGGGTGGTGGGCCGTGGCATGAGAGGGAGGATAGCACGGGAGTAAGAGTCGAAGAGGATCACGCGAGCCCGATGACCTTTGGGCGATTTCTCGCTAGCCTAGCTTGTACGGAGCCCGATACTTGTAGCCGAGGAACTTGTTGGCCGCTTCGTTGTTTGTGAAGCGCTCGGCCTTGCCGTCCCAATCGAGCAGGGCGCGGGTGCGCAGGGAGATATGGCCGAGGATGGTATTGGAAGTCGAAAGGTGCCCTTCTTCGATGGGGCAACTGGGGGCCTTGCGGGCCTTAACGGCGTCGAGGAAGTTACGGACGTGGGGCGGGGTGGAATTGGAACCATCCATCGACCGAGCTTTAATGGTGGCTTTCTTGGAAGGGCTGTAGGCGCGTTCCGAGTCGCGGTCAAGCGGGTTACGCTGTCCGAAGAGAGTTTCGGTGTAGCGCTCGGGAACGACCTCCCATTTATTGGCGTAGATGTACATGGTGCCCTTGGTGCCGCGAATCTCCATTTCGGCACCACGGGCGGCGATGGCCGGAGCGGCGTTGGCGTTGTACTGCACGAAGACCATCATCATGTCGCCGAAATCCCAGAGCACTTCGCAGGTATCGGGGATTTCGCGGTTATCCTTCACGGCATAGCGGCCGCCCATGGCGACGACCGAACGGGGCGACTGTTTCTGGCAGGCCCAGCGGAGCATGTCCATGTAGTGCACGCCGAAGTTGGTGATCTGGCCGCCCGAGTAATCGTAAAACCAGCGGAAGTTATAGAAAGCGCGGTTGCGATTGTAGGGCACTTTGGGGGCCGGGCCGAGCCACTGATCCCAGAACTCGGCGCTCGGCGGGGCGGAATCGGGCGCGAGGCCGATGCCGTTCGGGGCTTCATTTTGGACGTGAAAGCCACGGGCGACGGTAATGTGGCCGAGTTCCCCGCCCTTCAGATAGGCCACGGCTTCCTGCAGCATTTTCGAGCTACGACGCTGGATGCCAACCTGGACGATGCGTTTGGTTTCGCCGGCGACCTGGACCATCCGGCGGCCTTCGGAAACGGTGAGCGAAAGGGGCTTTTCGACGTAGACGTCCTTACCGGCGCGACAAGCGTCGATCATCATCAGCGCGTGCCAGTGGTCCGGGGTGGCAATGGCGACAGCGTCCACGTTTTTGTCTTCGAGGAGTTTGCGGTAGTCCTTATAGCGAGTCGGCGTCGCGCGGGATTTTTTCGCGGCGAGGTCGAGATAGTCGTCGTTCAGGTCGCAGATGGCGACGGTTTGGGAGTCGCCGAATTCGAGGAAGCCGTCGTGGACTTGATCGCCCCGGTTGCCGAGACCGATGAAGCCCATCCGGAGTCGATCGTTGGCTCCGAGGATCCGGGAATAGCTAACGGCGGTGAGAGCGAGGGCTTGGCGACGGTTCATGTTATCCAGTTGCAATTTTAGCTTGGTAGATTAAAGCGTGCGAACCCTTATTCTATTCCTGGCAGCTACGGCGGTGATGATGGCGGAGATTCGAGTTCATGGACATCGAGGGGCCCGGGCGATGCGTCCGGAGAACACAATTCCGGCGTTCGAGTATGCGCTGGCGCAGGGTGTGGACGTATTGGAGTTGGACATGGCCGTGACGAAGGACAACGTCGTGGTGGTCTCGCACGATGAGACGATGAACCCGGCCTATTGCGAGGGGCCGGAGGGGGCGACGCGGGTGATCCGGGAGATGAGCTTCGCCGAACTGCAGCGGTGGGACTGCGGGAAGAAGGTGAATCCGCAGTTTCCGAAGCAGCTTTCGATACCGGGGACGCGGGTGCCGACGCTGGAGGCGGTGTTTACGCTGGCGAAGCGTTCGAAGGTGGAGTTCAACATTGAGACCAAGATGTCGGCCGAGCATCCGGAGTGGACCCCGGCGCCAGAGGAGTTCGCCGCGCTCGTGCTCAGCGTGATCAAAAAGCATCGGCTGGAGAAAAGGGTGATCCTGCAGAGTTTTGACTATCGGACGCTGCTTGCGATGAAGAAGCTGGCGCCGGAGATTCGACGGAGCGCGCTGTTTCCGATGAGCAAGGCGGAGTCGGACCGGGATTTCGTGGAGGTCGCGCGGTCGGCTGAGGCATCGATCATCAGCCCGACTCACCAGACGGTGACGGGGGAGAAGGTCGCGGCGGCGCATGCGGCGGGTTTGCAGGTGGTGCCGTGGACGGCGAACACGCCGGCCGATTGGGGGAGATTGGTGGCGGCCGGGGTGGACGCGATTATCACCGACGACCCGGCGGCGCTGATCTCGTTTTTGAAAACTCGGGGGAAGCGGTAAGCGCTACTTCTTTTTGCGGGTGAGTTCTTTGATGATCTCTTCGGTGAGGGGCTGGTGCTTGCCGGCGCTCCAGGCTTCCTGCAAGCGCTTTTCGTCGTAGCCGGCGATGCGGCCCAACAGAATGTAGCCGGGGAGGGCGTGGCTCAGGTGGCGCCAGCGGGCCATATCGATGAGGGCGTCGAGAGAGCGTTCGCGGAGCATCGAGAGAATTTGCACGTCTCGTTTTTCGGTGAGGGTGAGCAGGGCGGTAGCGGCTTTGTTGCGGTCGTTCCAGACGATGGAATTGAGCTGTTCGACGAACCAGGTGGGGCTGATTTTCAGTCCGAGTCCGGGTTCCTTTTCGCTGAGGATCGTGAGGCCGAGGAGAGAGCGCATGGCGTTATTCCGGACGCCGTCGTCAGGATCTTGCATGGCGTATTGGAGGTCATCGGTGATGGTCGCTTTTTTCGGAACGTAGGCGATCACGTAGGCGGCAATCGCGCGCTCTACTTCGTCGGCGCTCGTGCGGAGCACTTCGCGCAGGATGGCTTCATGGGTTTTGGCGAGTGGGAGGAACTTGACCTGATCGGCGCGCGCGGCGGCGTTGGCCATGAAGCTGTGGCCGCGAGTGAGGTCTTCGGCGATGTCGTTTTGGCGGATGGCCGTTTGCAGTTTTTCGAAGAACTGGAGATAGGTGTCGACGATCTCTTGCGGGAGCTTGGCGGTGCCTTCCGGGGATTCGCGATAGTTGAACGCGGCAGCGCCTTTTTCTTCCACGCCGATGTACAGCACCGCCTTGCCATCCTCGCAGCAGACCGCTTCGAGGCGAGCGCGGACCACCAGGTTGACGAGTTCCATGCGGTCTTCGACGAGCCCCTTTGATTTTGGCAGGGGATCGCCTTCGGCGGCTCCGATCGCCTTTTTCAGACGATCGATACTCGCTTTGCGGACGCCGAAAAAATCGATGATCCCGATGGTGGGAAGAGACGGCTGAGCGCTCTGGGCCATCAAGAGGCCCAGAGCGAGGGGGAGGCAACAAAAAAGGCGAAACGACACTCTGTTGGGACGTAAAAGCTACGGATTTGGCTACGCCTGTTTTTCAGCGAGCGGTCCAATGATGGGGAGCGAGAACTTTTCTCCCTGGTAGGCTTTGACCATGAGGAAGATCCATAGGCCGAGGCCGAGGAGTGCAACCATCAGGCTGAGAAGGCTGAAGAGTAGACCGGCCAAGCCAATGATGCGGACGGCGATGTTCGCCATAATCGACAGTACGATTTGGACGGCGAAGAGGCCGCCGAAGGTAAAGATCGATTGGAATGCATGAAAACGGATGCTGCGATCGCGGTTGTAGGGTTCCAGAAACAGGAACAGAATGCCTGTAATAAAACCAAAGGCGTAGCACAGGAGCGCCGCCACGTTGTTGGGCATGCCGCTGGGCTGGTAGGGTTGCTGGGGCGGAGGATAGCCGCCGCTGGGCGGGGGATAACCGCCGCCGGGAGGGGGGGCTTGATAACCGCCCATTTGCATGCCGACGGGGAGGCCGGAGGCGGTCTGAAGGATGGGGGAAAAGCAAAGGCCGAGGTTCATAATTAAGTCTTCTATCACGAACAGGCGGAAAATGTTAGCGGAATCCGTCACGAACATCGAATATTCGTACTGATGCGGGGCACGAGGAGCAGCAATTTGCTGGAAACCGAGAACTTCCGGGGCGGCCAAGGCGGGGGCGGGGTTCGCCGGGGACAACTCGAAGAGACACGAAAATGATAAAACGGCGGCCGGGTATTCGCTCGGCCGCCGTTTTGTCGTTTGGATGGGGCTTGGCTTAGAAGATCAAGCGCAAGCTGACCTGAGCCCGCCGAGCGTTGGTGCCGTCGGGGAAGCCTTGGGAGGCTGTGCCGTTGTTGAGGCCGACGCTGGGGCGGATGCCCGCGACTCCGTTCACGACGCCGAAGTTGGCCGCTTCGGTGAGGATGCTGGTGTTGTATTGGCTGTTGCTGATGTTGAAGGCTTCGAAGCTGGCGTAGGCCTTGACGCGTTCGGAGAAGGGCAGGGTTTTCGTGATGCGAGCATCGGTCCGGTAGATATTATCGAGCCGCATGTTCGCGAACGGCAGGTACGGTACACGGTTGGTGCCGCCGAGACCATTGAGCGAGGTATTGAACGCGGCCCCGGCGAAGGGCGCGCCCGCAATGCGCATCGTGGTGGTCTGCGGTTGGCCGGTGGCGAGGGTCGTGATCTGCGAAAGCTGCCAGTTGGCGACCGCCCATTTCACGAACTTGTTGGAGGAGTTCTTGCCATAGGTTGGCTCCCAGATGGCCGAGAACACTGCGCGGTGGCGTTGGTCGAGCAGGCTGGAACCTTTGTCGGCAGAGTAGTCGCCGTTGAAGGTGGACCGGATCGTGTCAAAGAAGGTGGCGTTGCTACCGCCGCCCTGATTGGCCGTATCGATAGCGTGGGACCAAGTGTAAGCGAGGGAGGCCTGGAGACCTTTGGCCATACGCTTATTGAGTTGGACGGCCAAGCCGTGATAGTACGTATTGCCGCCGTTTTCGACCTGGGTGATGCGTTGGAACCGGGGGTCGACGCGGTTGGCGGCGTAGTAGGCGTTCGTGGTGTAGGTTCCGGTTTGGTTGTTGGCGGCATCGAAGATGCGGTAAGTGACGGGGGCGCCGAACGCACCGATGTTGAGGTCGCGAGTGTTGAAGACGGCCACACCTCGGCTACCGAGGTAGTTCACGGTTAACCCAAGATTCGCGGCCAATTGTCGCTCGATCGCGAAG
>JBKJLJ010000810.1:0-6084 GCA_046597015.1 Bryobacteraceae bacterium | reverse complement strand
AGCCTTCGCGGCCGTTGGGATAGGTGTCGACGATGCCGTAGTTGGAGACGGCGACGGGGAGGAGGCCGGTTATGAAATGAACGAGGTCGACGTAGTGGCAGCCGATGTAAGTGAACGTATCGGTGTTTTCGGTGGTGCACCAGTTTTGGAAGTTGGAGTCCCGGTAGTACCACTTTTCCATGAGGCGAGCGGTGCCGAGTTTGAAGTCGCCGAGGCGGCCGTCGCGGTACAGGGAGCGGGCTTTGTGGGCGCGGTCGTCGAAGCGCTTGTGGTATTCGACGGCGACGAGGAGGCCGCGGGCGTGGGCGGTTTGGGCGATGGTTTCGGCTTCGGCGGCGGTGAGGACCAGGGGCTTGACGCAGAGGACGTGCTGGTTGGCTTCGAGGGCGGCCATGACGGCTTCGAAGTGGACCTGGTCGGGGAGGGCGACGAGGACGGTGGAGTACGGGGCGAGGGTTTTGAGCAGCTCCTTATAAAGGTGGGGCTGGGGGCCGGCGGTTTTGGGGTAGGCGTCGAAGGTTTGGCTGGGGAAGGCTTGGAGGATGGCGGGGGCGTTGGCCAGGTTAGTAACGGTTTTTTGGTGTTGGGCGCAAATGGTGATGGGGCCGAGGCGGCCTTGGCGCTGGCGGTGGTAGAGGGCGGGGAGGAGCTGATCGTGGGTGATCATGCCTCCTCCGATGACGAGGACGGGGGTTAGAGGCATGAGACGAAGGCTTCCTCGAAGACGGCCAGAGACTCGTCGACCGCCTCCTGGGTGATGTTGAGGGGGGGGCAGACTTTGATGGTGGCGCCGCCGAAGCCGACGGGGGAGAACATGAGGACGCCGCGTTCGATGGAGGCTCGGATCGAGTCCCAGGCGAGGTCGGGGTTGGGTTCTTTCGTGCCGGGTTTGACGCAGGCGATGCCGGCGACGAGGCCTTTGCCATCGACCCAGCCGATTTGCGGGTATTTGGCCTGCATGGCGCGGAAATAGGCCAGCATGCGGTCGCCCATAATGCGGGCGTTTTCGGCGAGATTTTCGTTGAGGATAAGGTCGAGCGAGGCCAGGGCGGCGGCGGCGCAGACGGGGTTGCCGGAGTGGGTGGAGGTCATGGAGCCGGGGGGGAACAGGTCCATGACTTCGCGGGAGCCGATGATGCAGGCGATGGGGAGGGAGCTGGAGATGCCTTTGCCCCAGGTGGAGAGGTCGGGGACGATGCCGTAGTGCTCGAAGCCGGAGAACTTCCCGGTGCGGCCGAAGCCGGCTTGGACTTCGTCGCAGGTGAGGAGGATTTGGTGCTGGTCGCACCACTGGCGCATGCGTTGCATGTAGGCGACGGGGGCGAAGGAGGCGGAGCCGCCCTGGTAGGTTTCGAGGAGGACACCGGCGACCTGAGCGGGGGTGACGCCTTTGTCGGCGAGGCACTTTTCGAAGTACTCAAAGGAGGTGTCTTCGGTGCGGAAGCCGTCGGGGAAGGGGACTTGGACGAAGCCGGGGTCGAGGTTGACGATCCATTCTTTAAGGACAGGGATGCCGCCGGCTTGCTGGGAGCCGAGGGTGCGGCCGTGGAAGGCTTTTTCGTAAGAGATGATGACGTTTTTGGCGGGGCCGCCGACTTTGACGCCGTGGGCGCGGGAGAGCTTGATGGCGCATTCGACGGTTTCCGAGCCGACGGTGAGCAGGAAGACCTTCTTATGGGGTTCTGGCATGAGGTCAGAGAGGCGTTTGACGAAGTTGGCGCGGATTTCGTTGGGGAAGCAGTAGTTGGTGAGGAGGCCGTGCTGGGCTTGTTTGACAATGGCGTCGACGATTTCGGGGCGGCCGTGGCCGGCGTTGGTGATGAGGACGCCGGAGGACCAATCGATCCACTTATTGCCCCATTTATCGCGGACGGTGGTGTTGAGGGCGGAGTCCCACACGACGGGGGGTTGGCCCTGCATGGCGGCGGGCTCGAAGGCGGCGAGTTGTTCGAGGATGGGGATGGATTCGGGGACGGGGAAATCGGTAACGATGCGGCGGAGGGCGGTTTCGACGCGGGGTACGGCGCGGGGGATGAGGTCGTAGGATCTAGCCATAATTAACTATTCTAAACCGCTACACTGGGATTGCTGTGCTTAAACTTTGGCTGCGCTTTAGCTTGGTGGGGTGTATGGGTTCGGTGGTGCAGACGGGGATGATGTATTTGGGGCGGGATGTGCTGGGGTGGCACTATTTGCTGGCGACGGTGATGGCGGTGGAGGTGACGTTGGGGCACAATTTTATGTGGCATGAGCGGTGGACGTGGAGGACGAGCGGGCGGCCGGGATGGGGGGCGAGAGCGTTGAAATATCAGTTGGGTACGGGGACGGTGGCGATGGTGGCGAATTTGTTTGCGGCGGAGTTGTTTGTGGGTAGGATGGGGTTGCCGACGTTGGTGGCGACGCCGTTGGCGATTGTGGGGAGTGGTATCGTGAATTTTCTGATTGGGCAGTTTTTGGTTTTTAAGCGGGTGGAGGGGTGATGGGGAAAGATACGATTCAGACGATTTCGGTGCGGGGGTTTAAGGGGATCAAGGAGATGGACCTGGAGCTTCGGCAGTTGAATGTCTTGATTGGGGCGAATGGGGTGGGGAAGTCGAATTTGTTGGGGGTGTTTGAGCTGCTGCGGGACTTTGATGAAGTGCGTCTGGGGGTATATGTGGCGGTCATGGGCGGCGCGGAGAAGCTGCTTCATTTTGGTTCGAAAGCGACCGAAAAGATCAAAGTAAGCCTGAAATTCACGAGCGGATTGGCGTTTGGGGTGACGCTCGTCCCCGCAGCGGGTGATCGACTCGTGCTCGTGCCAGTCATTTCATATTGGCCGCATCCGCTAGGTCATCCCGCGGCTGAGCAATTCCTCCGGGCAATTCGGGTGTTTCACTTTGCCGATGCCGGGCCAACCTCGCGGATGAGAAAGACGGCGGCGATCAACGATAATTTGGATCTTAAAAAAGACGGAGCGAATCTGGCGGCGGTGCTGTATCTGTTGCAGGAATGGCATCCCGCCTCGTTGCGTCAGATTCGGGCGGCGGTTCGACAGGTGGCTCCATTCTTTGATGATTTTGTTTTGCAGCCCGTGACGTCGAATCCAAAGACGATTCTGCTGCGATGGAGTCATCGGGGCTCGGACGACTACTTTGACGCCGACTCGCTTTCGGATGGGACACTGCGGTTCATCGCACTGGCTACGTTGCTGCTGTTGCCGGAGCCGCTGCAGCCTCCGGTGATCTTGTTGGATGAGCCGGAGTTGGGCTTGCACCCAGCAGCGATTACGCTGTTGGCGGCGTTGCTGGGTTCAGCAGCAGTCGACACGCAGTTAATCATTTCGACGCAGTCGCCCCAGTTGCTCGACCACTTTGAGCCGGAGGACGTGTTGGTGTTGGAGAGGGTCTCGGGGTGCACACAGGCTCGGCGATTGGAGTCTGGGCCGCTCGCCGCGTGGTTAGAAGACTACAGTTTGGGGCAGCTTTGGGAGAAGAACGAATTGGGCGGACAGCCGGTTTCCGAGTCGTAATGTCGAGGCTACTGATTCACGTTGAGGGCGAGACAGAGCGGCAATTCGTCGACGAGTTACTGCGCGATTTTCTGGTTGGTCGGGGCTATTCGACGGTGGCGGCCCGGCTGCAAGGCAATGCTAGACAAAGGAGCCATCGGGGTGGCGGTCGCGCCTGGGAAAGCGTAAAGAAAGAGATTGTTCGCCACCTTTCGGGGGACAGTGGCTTAGTCGTAACAACGATGGTTGATTTCTACGCCCTTCACCCGAGTTGGCCGAAGAGGGTAGGAGCCAATGGTCCGGTTCCCATTGAGACCGCGATTGCGATGGAGATTGGATCGGGCCGTTTCTTGCCATTCGTCATGATGCATGAGTTTGAGGCGCTATTGTTCAGCGATTGCGCCACATTCTGCAGGTCGGTTGAGCGGGTCGACTTAGAGACCCGAATGTCAAAGATTCGGACCGATTTCGCAAGTCCGGAGGAAATCAATGATTCTCCGCACACGGCACCTTCCAAACGGATCCTGCAGTTGATGCCGGGTTATCAGAAAGTGTTTGACGGGCTGAACGCGGCTCGGGCGGTTGGCCTCGAACGGATGAGGGCGGAGTGTCCACATTTTAACGAGTGGCTAGAGCGGCTGGTGGCGTTACGGGCGAAGTTGTGATGGAGTAACAAATCATGCTGTTTTCCCGTCGCCAACTGTTCGCCTCCCTTGCCCTGAAGCAGCCGGTGCCCATGCGGGCGATTACGAAGGGCCCGAAGTTCCATTGGTTCGGCTACTACGACAAGCTGGAGTTCGACCCGGCGGGGCGGTATGTGCTCGGTAACGAAGTCGAGTTTGAAGGGCGGTCGCCGCGGGCCGAGGATTCGATTCGGGTCGGGATGGTCGACCTGCAGGACAATGATCGGTGGATCGACCTGGGGGAGTCGCGGGCTTGGAACTGGCAGCAGGGGTGCATGCTCCAGTGGGTGCCGGGGAGCAAGACCGACGTCATCTGGAACGACCGGGTGGACGGGGAGTTCGTTGCGCACATTGTGAACATCAAGACGGGGCGGAAGCGGACGATTCCTTCGCCGATCTATACGCTGGCGGCGAGCGGGCGGTGGGGAATCGTTTGCGATTTTCGGCGCCTGAACGATGTCCGGCCGGGGTACGGGTACGCGGGGGTCGTGGATCCGAATCGGGCGAAGCTGATTCCGGAAGACGTGGGAATCTGGAAGGTAGATTTGGAGTCGGGGAAGCGGGAGTTGTTAATTTCGGTGGCGGATGCCGCGGCGATCCCTTACCCGGGCGGGTACTCGGAGAACGCTAAACACTGGTTCAACCACCTGCTGATCGCCCCGGACGATCGGCGTTTCATCTTTCTGCATCGGTGGCGGGGGAAGAAAGAAGGCCCTAGTTTTTCGACGCGGATGTTTACGGCAAATTCCAGCGGGAAGGATTTGCACGTGCTGGACCCCTATGGGAAGACTTCCCACTTTGTGTGGCGGGACGCCGGGAGCGTGCTGGCTTGGGCATGGCACCCTTCGAAGGGCGATCGCTTTTATTTGTATCAAGATAGGGAGACGCACGTGGAGGTGGTGGGGGAAGGGGTGATGACCGTCAATGGGCACTGCACCTATCTGCCGAAGCGGGGGAACCGGTGGGTTTTGAACGATACCTATCCGGATAAGGAGCGGAAGCAGAACGTCTACGTGTTCGATACGAAGACGGGGGAGAGGAAGGCGCTGGGAAGTTTGATGGCGCCGAAGGAGTATACGGGGGAGTGGCGGTGCGATACGCATCCGCGGTCGAGCCCCGACGGGCGGAGCGTGGTGGTGGATTCGGCGCATGCGGGAGGGCGGCAGATGTACCTTTTCGACGTGAATGGCTTATGACATACTGAGGACATCTCGCAGGAGCGAGCATTAGTATGTCCCGTATTCGAATTTCTCTGGCGGCAATTGCCATCGCTAGCGTATTGCAAGCGCAGGAGCCCGCACCGGCACCCGCACCGACTGGTGGTGGTGGTGGTGGCGGAGGTGGAGGCGGTTCAACGCAGCAGCCTACTGCTCCGGGGCCCGGCCAAGGAACACCGACACAGCCGGGGAATACGGGGCGAAATCCGTTTCCGCAGGGGCAGGACCCGAATCAACGGCAACAGATGCCGGAGATGCAGCGGTCGCTTTTCCTGTCGGGGAAGGTGATGCTGGACGATGGGACGCCGCCACCGGAACCGGTGACGATTGAGAGGGTTTGTAACGGCAATCCGCGGCCGGAAGGGTACACGGACAGCAAAGGCCGGTTCAGCTTTGAACTGGGACGGAATTCGGCGATGATGGCGGACGCGAGCACGAATTCCGGCGCGTTTGATGGGATTGGGAACAATACGCCGGGGATGCCGCAGGCCCGCGGGGGCGGGAACTTTCCGGGTCAAGGGATTGAGCAGGCGTTGATGGGTTGTGAAATCCGGGCTTCCTTTCCGGGATTTCGGTCGGATGTGGTGAATCTGGCGGGCCGGCGGTTGATGGACAATCCGGATGTGGGTACGATTGTGCTGCACCGGATGGCGAACGTGGAAGGGTTCACGTTTAGCGCGACGTCGGGGTTGGC
>JBKJLJ010000638.1:0-4697 GCA_046597015.1 Bryobacteraceae bacterium | reverse complement strand
CTCCCCGGCGGAACCGCCGCCGCCCCCGCCTCCTGGCTCCCACGCATCGAAGCCGGCGCACTGGTCATCATCGAAGGCGAAAGCCCCCTCGCCGAGGCCCTGGGCATCCGGCCAACGGCCAAACGCGAACCCACGCGCAGTATCATCGACCACGTCAACCCCAAGTTGCCCATCGTCTGGGAAAAATCGATCGACCTGCCGCAATACGAACTGCCGCCCGAAGCGAAGGTCTATGCGCACGAACGCTGGTCAAAGGCCCCCCTCATGGCCGGGGTCCGCCGTGGTGCCGGGGCGGTGCTCTGGCTCGCCGTCACGCCCGGCAAAGAGGGCCACGAACGTTTCCCCTATGCCCTGCAAGCCCTCACCGACCTAGGTCTGCAGCCACCCTATCGCAGCGGCCGGCTCTGGGCGTTTTTCGATTCGTCCTACCGGCTGCGCGTCGACCCCGATTACTTCGCCGAACGCTGGCGTCGGGCCGGGATCGGAGCCCTCCACGTCGCCGCCTGGCACTATCACGACCGGGACGCGAATCGCGACGAGTATCTCCGCAAGCTCATCGAGGCCTGTCACAAACGCGCCATCCTGGTCTACGCCTGGGTCGAACTTCCGCACGTCAGCGAACAGTTCTGGCACCAGCATCCCGAATGGCGAGAAAAAACCGCCCTGTTGCAGGATGCCCAACTGGATTGGCGCAAACTGATGAACCTTCAGCACCCCGATTGCGTCAGGGCCATCGCCTTCGGCCTCTCAGAACTCGTCCGCCGCTTTGACTGGGACGGCGTCAATCTCGCCGAACTCTATTTCGAGTCGCTCGAAGGCATCGACAACCCCGCCCGCTTCACGCCCTTCAACGACAACGTTCGCGCAGCCTTCAAAGACCGCCACGGGGTCGACCCGTTGGCCATCGTCAAAGAAAAGAACCACGAACTCCGCACCGCGTGGCTCGACTACCGCGCTCATCTCGCCCAACAGATGCAGGAAGAATGGCTGGCCCGCATCGAAGCCGAACGCAAGCAAAAGCCCCATCTCGATATCGTGCTCACGCATGTTGACGACCGGTTCGATACCCGCATGCGCGAACTCATCGGGGCCGACGCTGGTCGCCTCCTGCCCCTTCTCGAGCAACATGATTTCACGTTCCTCATCGAGGATCCCGCCACCATTTGGCATCTCGGACCCCAGCGCTACCCCCAGATCGCCGAAAAGTATCGTCCCCTAACCACCCATCGCGAAAAACTAGCCATCGATATCAATATCGTCGAGCGCTATCAGGACGTCTATCCCACGAAACAACAGACCGGCACTGAACTCTTTCAACTGGTTCACCTATCCTCGAAAGCCTTCAGCCGCGTGGCGCTCTATTTCGAAAATTCGATTCTCTCCCAGGACCTGCCTCTGCTCGCCTCCTCCTCGGCCGATGTTCAGCGCGTCGAACGAGTTGCCAACCGCCTCGTCCTGGAAACCCCGCGCGGCGTTGGGATCCCCTGGCATGGCCCGGCCATGGTGAACGGCCGCGTCTGGCCCATCGCCGATGAGACTACTCTCTGGCTGCCTCCTGGACCCGTCGCCGTCGAAGCCTCGTCCACGGAACCACCCCTCCGCGTGCTCGATTTCAACGGTGATCTCAAGTCCGCCGCCGTCCAAGGCGGTTCCGTGGACCTGGCGTACCAGAGCGCAGGCCGGGCCATCGCGATCCTTGATCGTCGCCCGTTCAGCGTCGAAATTGACGGCGCGCCAGCCCAGCCGGCACTTCTCGAAGCCGCTCCGGGCCGCTTCGCCCTCTTGCTCCCCCGCGGCCAACATCTGGTCACTTTTTGCGCCCGCTAGCGGGCCACTGGTTCCAGTTGCTCGCGCGGAATCCCCAACGTCTCCTGAATCGGCTCGCCGGGCTGGATGGTTGTCCGGGTGGTAACGAGCCGCCAGAATTCGATACCCCGGATGGACCGTCTCCGATGCCGTCATCGGATGAAGCTGCAGGAATTCGTTGAGCGCCTTCCACGGCCACCGTCTGCCCCACCCGTGACGCAACTCATGCCAGAATCCCCAACCTCTCCTGCAAGTGGTTCTCCCGCCGCGCCGGAACCCTTTGCCACTTCGAAGAATTGAGTTCCATTCATAATTGAATCTCCATATTCGCATGGGGCCGGCAGCCGGGAGCGACGACGGCGTTCTTCGACCGATTCTTCGTCCATTTTCCACCTTTTCGACTAACCGTCGCCAAACTTGAGGGAACAGGGACAACCTCCGGGAGGACTAAGGTTGTATGATCCGTTGCACCCGGACCTTATCCCCCGGGCAGGACGAGACCCGGTGCGCCACCGGTTGCCGGGCCGAGTCAAAAAACGTTTGCGTAATCCGCAGGATCGCCCCCCCCTGCACCACCACCGCCTCGATCGTCTCTTTCGCAAATAACCCTTCCACGCCCAACCATCCCAGCAATGGCGTCGATCCGATCTTCCGCAACTCCCTTTCGTTCGCCACGGGAAGCCAAATCTGCTCCTCGATCACCCGCGTCGTCCCGGAACTCCAAACCCTCGCCACCAGGCCGCAAGTCTGGCCCGCCATAGGCTCCGGAATCACCGCCCCGGGCGCGAACATCTGCGTCGCCACCAACCGCCCCGTGAGTTTCCCTTGGAACAGCTCATGCGGATCCTGCAGCCGTTGTCCCCCACTCGTACTCGGCGCGACAAACGTCCCGGAGCCTACCCGTCGGATCACGTAGCCCTCCTGCTGCAACATCGACACCGCATGCCGCGCCGTCATCAGGCTGACTTCAAACTTTGTGGCCAAGTCGCGTTCGGACGCTAATTTGTCCCCAGGTTGGAGCTTGCCGGAGCGAATTTGCTCCAGAATCGTTTGGTGTATTCGGACATAAGCGGCCGCCATGAGGAAAGTGCTATAGAGTATAGCTAATTACGCCTCATGTCCACCCTGCCACTTTTATTGCACTCCGTCAGCTACTCCGGTTCTTGGGGACAAGCGGCGCTTTCCACCGAACAGTTCGTCGCCAAAGCCGCCTCCCTCGGCTTCCAGGGCACCATGCTGATGGCGAAACGTCCCCACCTCAGCCTGCTCGATTACGACGCCGCCCGCCGTCGCGAACTCCGTCAACAACTGGCCGCCGCCGGCCTTACCCACAACGTGCTCGCCGGCTACACCAACTTCACCGCCGACCTCGAACACGCCGAAATCCCCCAGCGCGAAATGCAGATTCACTACGTCGAATCGCTCGCGCAACTCGGCGCCGACATCGGCGCGCCGCTCGTAAGAATCTTTACCGGCTACGAACACCCCGCCCTGCCCTTTACCGCCCAATGGCGCCTGATTGTCGACGCCCTTCGCGAATGCGCCCGCCGCGCCGCCCCCCTCGGCGTCACCCTCGTCCTCCAGAATCATCACGACGTCGCCGTCGGCTATGCCAGCTTCCGCGATCTTCTCCTCGAAGTAAACGAGCCCAATCTCCGGGCCGGCTTTGACGCCTGGGCCCCGGCACTGCACGGGGACGATCTCGCCGCCGCCGCGGCCAGCCTGGCCCCCCTCATGGTGCACACCACCGTCGCCGACTACCTCCGCAAGCCGCGCTATCGCTACGAACCCCAACTCGTCAACTACGTCGCCACGACCCCCTACGTCCAGGCCGTCCCCTTCGGCGAAGGGTTCATTGACTATCGGGCCTTCTTCGCCGCCGCCATGAGAGGTGGTTTTACCGGCACCGTAGCGTACGAAATGTGTTCCCCGCTCGCCGGTGGCGGCAGCGAAGATAATCTCGATCGCTATGCTCGTTCGTTCGTCGAGTGGATGCGCCAAGTATGAGTGCGCAAGGCAGTTCTGAACTACCGATGGCGATGCTGCTGGTCTTCGGCACCGCCAAGATCATGGGCGAAATCTTCGAACGGCTTCGCATGCCGAATATCGTCGGAGAGATCATCGCCGGAGTCGTCCTCGGGGCCAGTGTTCTGAACTGGGTCGACCCCCGGCAAACGGCCGAACTGGCCGACCTTGGCGTCATCTTTCTCCTCTTCCGCGTCGGGCTCGAAGTCAAAGCCTCCGATCTCGTCAAGGTCGGCCGCGTCGCCTCCCTGGTCGCACTGTTGGGCGTTCTCCTGCCGCTAGCCATGGGCTACGGCATCTATATCTACAATGGCTCCAACCAGATCGAAGCGCTCTTTGTCGGCACCGCCATGGTGGCGACATCAGTCGGCATTACCGCTCAAGTGCTCGCCTCGAAAGGCCTGCTTAACGTCCGCGCCAGTCGCATCATTCTTGCCGCCGCGGTCATCGACGACATCCTCGGGCTCATCGTCCTTGCCGTTGTCTCCAGCCTTGCGAAGGGCGAGATCAACATCCTCCAATTGACGACCACCGCCGGCATCTCCATCGGCTTCACCATCTTCGTCCTCAGCGTCGGCACGAAGACGATGGAACGCCTCTTGCCCCGCGTCCAAAAGCGGCTCCGCGGCGGCGAATCGCAGTTCTCCCTGGCGATGATTCTGCTTTTCGCGCTCGCGGTATTCGCCACCTACGCCGGCGTCGCCGCCATCATCGGCGCTTTTCTGGCGGGCGTCGCGCTCTCGGATTCCGTGTCCCGCCGCGTGCACGATCTCGCCCAGGGCGTCACGGAACTCCTGGTGCCCTTCTTCCTCGCTGGCATCGGCATGGCGCTCGACGTCCGCGTGCTCCAGCACCCGCAAACGCTG
>JBKJLJ010000539.1:0-4717 GCA_046597015.1 Bryobacteraceae bacterium | reverse complement strand
GGAACCCACACTCAGTCGGTGATAGCTGTGGGTTCCCATTGCCGCAACCGGTTGCGGCCGGGTGGGCCGGGCGATCACAACCCACCACCAGCGGACGGCGTCGTGAACACTCCCTGGGCCTGAGCACCGCACAGCAGCCGCCAATAGTAACGGGTGGCTGGCCGCAGTTGGGTTATCTGGATGGTCCGTTCGTCGGCTCCCGCATCTCCCTCCAAAAATCGGGTCGGTGCCGCGAAAGCGAGATCGGTGCTGACATCGGCCGCGCAAGATGTCTCCCTGCTGGCCACGGAGAACCTCAAGATCGCGGCCCTTTGATTGACTTGTAAATTCACATTGGTTAAGGCCCGTTGCGCGCGATCAAAGAGTTTAAAACGGACCCCCATGTCCGTATTGTCGGTGCCGGGTCCATACTCATTGACCACGGAGGATTGGCCTGCGCGGAAGACGCTCTCTGGTTTTAACCTGAAATTGCCGTTGAGAGGGTCTACCCACCCTATATCCCAAGCGGATCGTACCCAGAAATTCCCCGGCGGATAGTCCTTAAGGCTATCGCCGGCGACGTTGATAATGGCGTTATTGACGAAACGGTAAGAGCCAGGAAAACCCTTATCCAGTGATTTGGTTCCGCGGGTGGCTCCAGGGCTGATCAACCCTCCATAAACATCCCCGATTTTAAGAGTAACTATATTGTCCCGGAAATCGAGTCCGGAAGAAGGGCCGTGCTGCTCCCACAGAAACGCTGGCCAGTATCCTTTGTTGTCGTAACAGGTGTTGTGTCTGACGGCGATATCTTCGATCCCCAAGAGCATAGTAAAGCATTGGCCGCTGCGCCCGGGCGTACCCTTGGCGACAATGGTTCCATCGATATTGATGAGCAAATTATTGGACACTTCAATCCGGGAAACAATGCCCATTTGCGCGTTGCCCACGTCGTGGTGACCGATCAAATAAAGCCCGTTCGGAGTGTCCTGAAAATGATTGTTCGTAATAGCAATATCGGTCATCCCGGTCCCGGGAACCGGGTCGGGCTTCGAGCCGGGCCGGGGACTGAGCGCAATGATGTGGCCTTGGTTAACCGTCGCGAAATTGCCATCAAACCGGTTTCCGTCGACCAACCATCGTATGCCGCGCTTCAGCTCCAAAAGATGCCGGGCGTGGTAGAACAACCCGCCTTCGGCTTGGTTGGCCTGCGTCCCAAACCGATACCGCGAAGGGCGGTGAATATGATTACCGGTCATTTCCACATCCGTGGTCGTACCGTCGAAATCATCGCTGGCGAATACCGTTATCCCGGTGCTCTCAATATAGTTATTAACGATTTTTAGGTAGTTACCGCCCGTCAGTTGAATGGCGGAGGCCTCGATATCTCCCGCTTCGCCGCTGGGCAACCAGTGACTGATTTTTTCGATATGATTGTTCATCCAGGCGACGTAACTGGCTCCAGAATAGAACCCGCTGAACAGCCGTTCCGGGGCGTCGAGCCCTGTAATGAAGCAGCGGTCGAAGGTGATGTGATGCGCCGAGGCTGGAATATCGAACATTCCCTGATACATGCTGCCGTCGGTGTAGACCGCCTTGGAACGCCACTCATGCACTCCCATGGGCACGACCGAAAACTGGACGCCGAAAATCCGGTAGTGATGGGCCTTTTCGGCAAATTGAAACGCGGGAAAGCGGCCCAGCGCCATGTTATACATCCGGCCTCCGGGCGTGCACCAGTAAATCCCGTTCACGTTGGCCGGAATATCCGTTTTGTAATACCAACTGGAACTCTTGCAGTTCTCCGGCGGATCGCCGGTAAAATCCTGGTGGGCTACGAGGGTATAGGCATTGGTTGCCGGGTCCGAGCACTGTTTCAGGCTCCAGCCAGGTTGATTGAAATGCCACCACCACTGTCCCGGTGTGCACAAATTGCCAAAACTGGACGGGCCGCTCAGTTCCCGCACTCCCCATTCGCCATTTCGGATCGTCGGCATCTTGCTGAGAAACGACGGCCCCGTACGAATGCCTTCCGGCGGCAACATTTCATTAGGCGCTGCGCTGCGGATGATAATTTCGCCGGTACCTTGTGGATTCACTCCATTCTTGGCCGGCAAGTGTAAGGTGGGACCGTTGGCATCGCCGATCAGCTTGTCGGATGGGACCGTGCAATCCGCTTGGGGGGGAATGAGCACCTGATGGTTCTTATTCCCGTCGCTGGCCGCCGCGTCGCGGATTTTGGCTGCTAGATCAGAGCAGTTGGCAGCGACCAGAAAGGTGCGGCCATCAATATCCGGCAGAGGGGGAACGTTGAATAATTTGGGGTCTTCGAGTTGTTTCGGGCGTTGCGGCAGCGTCGGCCAGTCGGCCGGGCGCGCAGTCGTCCGGAAGGTATAGCGCTCGTTGCTGCACTTGGCAGCAGTCTCGCAGACCTGGTATGTGTAGTTGGTTTCCGGGGTCAAACCGCTCAGGAAATAGCGATGTACCGTCACCGGTACAGGCGTCATTTCCTCTTTAATTTCATTGAGAGTAGAAGGAGAAGTGCCAAATCGGATCACGGATACCGAAGCCGCATCGGTAGTCCAACCGATCCGTGCGGAAGAGTAAGTAATGGAGTCTGCCCGTACGTCTCGATAATCCATTCCTGCCAGCCGTACCGTTAAAAAAAGCCCAGCGAGAGCCACAATCGGCAGCAAATAATTTCTTCGACAGTACATAACTCAGCCTAACAGTATCGGCGAATTCCGGCTTGGCCAACCCGCCGAGAGCCTTCTTTGCCCCCGGCCGGCCAGCCCCAACAGAAAAAATGCGCCCCATCCAGCCAAACTGCACCACCCGCCCATCTGTTGCTCGGGTAACGGTTTCCATTGTGTGGTGAAGGTGTTCGCCCCGGGCTCGGCCCGGACTTCGATCAGACCCGTCGACGGGTCACAGGTGGAAGCGCTGGCAAGTTGCCAAGCCGGGTAACAGAATAAAGGCAGCCGAACCGTAGTGGCCACGGAAGCCTGAACGGTGAATATCTGTTGTACGCTGCCCTGCCCTACCACTTGGCAGACGGCACCCCGCGCCGCGCATTCAGCCGGAAAACCGCCTCGGGTTAGATACGATTGGAACTCCGGACGCGCCGCCGCTGGGCGGTATTCTGCCGGATTTCCCATTCCCGATAATACCGCCGGTTCAGCCGGTGCCGGAGCGGCAGGGCCGCGTAAACCCAAGGCTACTAGCGCTAAGGTCAGCAGGAGCGATGGTGCCAGCAACCAACTCGTTCTTCCTGCCGAAAGGGCCACTAAGGGCAAAAGTGCGGCCAATGCCACGAAATTAAACCGAAACGGAAACTGTACGATGCGCAGCGGGCTAGGCTCCTGCCACAACGGCCAAGCCAGTTCCGAAGCCAGCAACAGCGCCACAGCCCCGAAAGCGAGCAGGTCTGCGTTTTGCCGAAATGCGGCTCCCTCCCCCTTCTCCTCGCGCCGGGTCGCCTGGCACCGGAAGGCCCACGCCCCGGCCGTCAGCAACAGGAAGCTGCAGGCCGGG
This sequence comes from Bryobacteraceae bacterium, assembly GCA_046597015.1. Lineage (GTDB taxonomy): Bacteria > Acidobacteriota > Terriglobia > Bryobacterales > Bryobacteraceae. The sequence goes on along the minus strand of JBKJLJ010000539.1, from coordinate 1,204 downwards.
AATAAGATCTGGTAGCTGCTCCAGCAGATCCCATAGCGCCAAGCGGTAAACAGAGGCAGAATGAACGATTGCACGGGGGAGCAGACTTGTTGGAACGCCCAAGCGGAAGGGGTCACGTAACGCAGTGTGGTCAGCGCCGGAACCATGTACACCCCTGCCATGGCCAGACCTAATAGAGCGGAAAAGCCGAATTGGCGCAAACGCTGAAACGTCAGCCGCGGTTTTTCCCGGCGGAGCAGCGCCGACACGAGTAAGGCGAAAGGAGCCGCCGCCAAAAGCATGAAGGCGGTGAGCGTATGAAGAAAGCACTGCGCGGCCACGATGGCAGCCAGTCGCAACAACACCAGACGGTTGCCTTCGACATGCCGTAATAGGCTAAAGAAAAGGATCACGGCGGGCAGCGAACAGGCCCAGGGGTAGGCTTCGGCCTTTAATAAAAGATGGAGGGCCAGGGGATTGGCCGCAAGCAGGACCGCCGCCACCAACGCACGCGATGGAGGCAGAAAAGCGCGCATCCAGACATACGCCGCCCATCCGGCCAGGAGCGTAGACAGAGTGAAAACCAGCCGCATGCCTCCCCATGACGTACCGCCGGTGACAGGCCGGGCCCAGGCCGCCAGAGTATGGAAGAGCGGAGGGTAGTGCATTAAACTGGCGTCGCCGAGCCCGCCGTTTTGCCTGGGCATCCAACGCGGATAGGCTACTCCTTCGGTGTGCGCGGCAGCCACTTGCGTAACCAGGGAGTGATGGAAAGTGCCGTCCGAGGAGACGAAAACGGCATGCCCGGTGAGAAAAGGCGATTGCACGATCAGAGCGGTAGCAAACAAGAGGAGCAGAGCCTTCATAAATTGACCCGGCCGTCGCCGTCGCCGCGGGTCATATGCCAAGGCCCTGCGGTTAAGCTCATTTGTTTGGATAAGGCGGGAGAAACCGAAAGGCCATAATTGGACGGGCCAAGCCGGAATCCGGCCGCGGCGAAGCCGTCTAACAAAAATCCCGCTGTTTGGTTGGTGATGATCAGGTCGGCCCCCTGCTCTTCGAGAGTGGCCGCCGCCGCCCGTGCCATGGCCGTGGCTTGGCCCGGACTGGCCAAACAATCTAGAACGGTTCCCACGCGCAGGTTACCAAAGTGCGGATTATCCCGCATCTCGCTCAGCCAGGTAACCGCCCAAGCGCCCGGCAGGCGGACGATGCGGCTGTGGGT
>JBKJLJ010000462.1:0-7694 GCA_046597015.1 Bryobacteraceae bacterium | reverse complement strand
TCAGCAGCCCCTCCCGCTCGCTCCGCCGATTGCAGTATCGAATAGCCTCCCACCAACTCACGTTTTCCACCGGCCGCTTCTCACCCTTGTAAATCGCCGGGTTCCGCCCCATCAGCTTCTCGTAATCACCCTGTGTAACTTCGGTCGCCCCCATCAGAAAGGCGCGCGTACTCACCCTCACCGTCACCTCGCTCCGCGCATCCACCCGCTCCAACGCTCCAGCGGGGACCCGCACCAGCTCCTCGCCCCACGCCCATCCCGCCGTCCACAGTATCAATCCCGCGATCCGTTTCATAAGATAGCAGCGTACCAATTCCGTGATACCGTCTCTGCATGCCGACCCCGGCCCGCTGGACGCCCATCCTCTTCCTGGCCGCCGCCTTCGCCCTCGGCTACATGGCCCGCCAGTCGCTGTCCTCCATCTTCCCGCTCCTCCGCCTCGACCTCGGCTTCACCGAAGCCCAACTCGGCCTCACTACCACCGTTTTCAATTGGGTCTACGGCCTCTCCAACGGCCTCGGCGGCCACATCGCTGACCGCTTCCCCCAACGCCGTGTCATCATGTTCAGCCTCGTCTGCGCCGCCGCCGCCCTCGCCCTCACCGGCTTCGCCAACTCGCCCTCGACACTCTTGATTGGCCGGTCCCTCATGGGTCTTGCCCTCTCGTTCTACATCCCCGCCGCCATGGTCCTCATCGCCACCCTGCACGGCCCCGAAACCCGCTCCCGCGCCATCACCCTTCACAGCGTTGGCCAGAGCGTCGGAGTCATCGCCGGCGGCTACTACGGAGCCACCGTCTCGGCCAGTCTAGGCTGGCGCACCATGCTCTGGATCCTCGCCGCCGCACTCGCCGCCTACGCTCTCGTCATCCGCTTCTTCCTCGTCGACCCCGCCCCCTCCGCCGTAGCCGCTCCCACGCAACCCCGCCAGAGCCTCCGCCAACTCCTCCGCGTCCCCTCTTACTCCCTCATCTGTCTCTGCGCCATCGCCGTCGGCGCCAACGTCTGGATCCTCTATACCTGGCTACCCGACCTTCTCCGGGACCGCTTCTCCCTCCCCATGGCCGATGCCTCGCTGCTGGCCACCACCTCCCTCGAACTCCCCATGCTCGCCGGCCTTTTCGTCGGCGCCTTCCTCGGAGATTGGTTCGCCCGGCAATGGAAAATCGGCCGGCTCTACCTCATGGCCACCGGTCTCCTCCTCGCCTGTGTCTGCTTCTACGGCATCGCCATCGCCGATTCGCTCTCCACCGTTCGGCTCGCCACCGGCGCCTACTCCGTCGCCAAAGGCCTCTACTCCGCCAACTACGTCGCCTGCGTCTTCGACCTGATTCCCCCCTCCGCCCATGGACTCGCCGTTGGCTCGGTCAACATGATCTCCTCCCTCGGCGGCAGCCTCTCGCCGTTGCTCCTCGGGGCTCTCAAGTCTACCTATAGCGTCGCCAGCATCTTCGGCGCGCTCGCCGGCTTCGGTATCATTTGCGCTATTGCCCTAGCCATTCAAGGAACCCTCCATGCTCATCGGATACGTCAGTGATGAACGCTACCTCGCCATCGGCGACGCCCTCATCGAATTTACTCAGGCTGATTGCTCGGTCGCCGTCGTCCGCTCCACCCCCCGCGGCGCCATCTATGCCGACCTCTCCCCCGGCGCTTACCGCGCCTCCCTCTGCCGCCCCGGCTACGGCTCCAAATCCGTCGACATGGTCGTCGATCAGGCCCTCCCCTACCAGTTCCGCCTCCTCTCCGATTGCCTCCTTGGCTACGTCTGGCCTAAGTGGGTCCAGTCCGGAGAGCGTTCGGAGTTCCGGGTCCACGCCGTCGAACCCTACCATCTCAGCGTCTGGCGCTACGGCCTCCAAAAGGAGTTCATCCACAACATCGGCTGGTTCGATGAACACGGCCCCCGCGCCACCATGCAGATCACCCCGGACGGCGACTACGTCCAAACCGGCGTCGAATGGAACAAGCGCGGCTACGACAACCCCCATCACACCCAGTTCGTCACCGGCCCCGAACGCAGCGGCCTCTACTACCTCCAAGCCAAAGGCGAGTCCGGCGCGTTCTTCTCCTTTCCCTGGATCGTCGCCCCCGCCCAGCCGCAAGCCCGCATCGCCGTAATCATGGCCACCACGAACTGGAACGCCTATAACAACTTCGGCGGCCGCAGTAACTACATCCACCCCGAAGGTCTGCCCCCCGCCCCGCCCATGAACTCCCGGCTCGATCTCGAGCGCTACCAAAAATCCGGCTTCTCCGGCTTCCGCTACCCCGACGATCACTACCCGCCCATCTCCTTCGAACGCCCCGAAGTCGGCAACCATATTCCCGAACGAACCCAAGTGACTGACCCCATCGCCGGCCGCCAAGCCAGCCACCTGGCCCCCGCCGAATGGCGTCTCCTCGGCTGGCTCGAACGCGAAGGCTTCGCCTACGATCTCTACTCGGAGTCCCAACTCCATTACGGCCAACTCGACCTCGATCAGTATCAGGTACTCATCACCAGCAGCCACCCCGAGTACGTCACCATCCCCATGTACGACAAGATCAAGTCCTGGGTCCACCATCGCGGCGGCCGCTTCATGTACCTCGGGGCCAACGGGTACTCCTGCGTCGTCGAATTCCCCGATCCCTCCTCCATGCGCTGTCTCACGCAGATGATGAAGGAAGACGAAAGCGGCAACATTGTCGACCCCATCGACCCCCTCTGCTTTGAAAGCCGCATGCACCGGGTCCATCAGCCCGACGGCGAACTCCTCGGCGTCACCTGCTCCGCCCTCGGCCTCATGACCGGCGCACCCTATCGAGTCCTAAACCCGGAGCATTGGGTCTTCGCCGGCACCGGTCTCGCCGCTGGCGATCTATTCGGCTCGGCCAGTCTCCAGGAGCGATGCCCCGGCGGAGCCTCCGGCCACGAGATGGACCGCATCAGCCGCTACGCGCCGCCCGGAACCGTGCTCCTCGCCAAAGGCCTCAACCCCGAAGACGGGGGTGCCGAAATGGCCTGTTACGAAACCGCCTCCGGCGGCGCCGTCTTCGCCGCCAGTTCAATCACCTGGCCGGCTTCGCTACTAGTCGACGAAGCCGTCTCCCGCATCACCGCAAACGTCCTGAATCGATACCTGGGAGCATAATGCTGGCCACCACCTTACCTACCGGCTCTCACCCCTGCCAATGTCAGAAGACCCGGCACCAGACCAAGCGAATCGTCCTGACCGGCGGACCCGGCGGCGGTAAGACCGCCGTGCTCGAAATGGCCCGCCGGTACTTCTGCCAGCACGTCGCCATCGCCCCGGAATCCGCCAGCATCGTCTTCGGCGGTGGCTTCCCTCGCTCCGCTTCGCCCTCAGGCCTCCGCGCTGCGCAACGGGCCATTTTCTACGTCCAGGACGCCCTCGAAACGGTCGCCCTCGAGAGCCGCCAGAACGCCGTTGTCCTCTGCGACCGCGGAACCCTCGACGGTCTCGCCTACTGGCCCGGCTCCCGCGCCAGCTTCTTCAAAGAATTCAATACCTCTCTGGAAGACGAGTTGAGCCGCTACGCCGCCGTCATCCATGTCGAAGTGCCGGCCTTGGAAGGGGGTTACGAAACGAACCAGATCCGCAACGAAAGCGCCGCCCAAGCCAGAGAGATCGACCAGCGCATCATCGCCGCCTGGAAAGGCCACCCCCGCGTCCTCTCCGTCGGCGCCCGGGACGGCTTCCTCGACAAACTCGCCTGCGCCATCGACCTGCTCCGCGAAGAGATCCCCGCCTGTTGCCGAACCCATCTCCGTTCTGCGCGAACATAGAAAGATGAAGGTCTACTTCTGTCTTCTCCTCGGGAGCCTCTGTGCCATGGCCGAGACATTCCCCACCCTGACCACCAAAAATCTATCCGGCACCGAAGTAACCCTGCCCGCCGGCTTCTCCGGCCAAAAGAACCTGGTTCTGATCGCCTTCGAGAGGGAGCAGCAAAAGGATGTCGACACCTGGCTCAAGGTGCTCCCCCAACTCCAGCAGGCGCATCCCACCATGGCTTACTACGAGTTGCCGACCATCAAGCGGATGAACGGCATGGTCCGGTTCTTCATCGACAACGGCATGCGCGGCGGCATCAAAGACCAGCAGCAACGCGCCCGCACCATGACGCTCTACATCGACAAGGAACCCTTCAAGAAAGCGCTCAACATCCCAACCGAAAACCGCATCTACGCTCTGCTTCTCGATAAGTCCGGCACGGTCATCTGGCGTTCCGAGGGCCTGTACGACGAAGCCAAAGGCAAAGCCCTCGCCGCCGCCCTCGCTCAGTAGAGCCTTTTCGAAAAGCTGTCCCCGGTGAACATTCGGACCACCTTCCCGTCCGCTTCTTCGAACCGGACAATCTCACCCACCACCCCGCCACCAGTTGGGGCCGTGAAGCGGAACCGCCCTTCCCCCAACGCCTCCAGCCGCACCGGGTTCTCCAGCGTCGCGCCGCCGAGGGTTACCATCACCAGCCGTTGATTGAGTTCGACCACTTGCGAATCGCCGCTTCGGCTCCGGTAGACCCCAGCGAAGCGGCTCCACCCTGGATCCCACGATACCGACTTCGGCTTCGGGGCCCGGTCCTTCGCCACCGCATCGCCGACGCTCACCAGTAACTGCATCGCAATATCACCCGGGTTCGCATCGGCCGCGTTCGTCAGCACCACGACGCCCAACTTGGCGTCCGGCATGAAGTAGGTCTGCGTCAGGTAGCCGGGGTAGCTCCCGCCGTGTCCGACGTAGATCTTGTCCTTCTCGCGCTTCACCGAAAAGCCCACGGCATAGCCATTGGTCCAAGTACTCTCCATCATCCGGACCCGGTGCATCTCCCGGAGAGACCCGGTACTGAGAAGTTGCGCGCCACCCATCTTGCCACGCCGAAACTGCGCCGAGACGAACTTGGCCATGTCCTCCACCGTCGACGTGATCCCTGTCGCCGCCGCCATCCCCCGCGCGTCCACAAACGGCATCACCTCCCGGGAGCCATCCGGCATCTTGCGGCCGTAGCCCACCGCGAGGCCAATGACGGGCTTATCAACGCTCGACGCCGTCATGCCCAACGGGTCGAAAATATGCTTCTGCACGTAACCAGCCCACGTCTCGCCGCTCACCGCTTCGACGATCATCCCAGCCAGCGAATAAGCCAGGTTCGAATACTTCCAGCGGACTTCCGGCGAGAACGCCGCTTGCCGCTCCGGCAGCAGATTCTTCAGTTCGGCGCCGGTCGGAAACTCGAGCGTGCTCCAATGCGAACCGGCCTCCCGCGGCAATCCGGAAGCATGTGTCAACAGGTCTTCCACCGTGATCGCCGGGTCGTCCGGGGCCGCCGGCTTCACTTGAAACCAAGGGAGATACTTCACTACCGGGTCGTCGAGCCGAACCTTGCCCTGCTCGCGCAGTTGCATGATCGCGGTGGCCGTGAACAGCTTACTGTGCGACGCCATCCGAAACTTTGTTCCCGCCGCCATCGGGCGTTTGGCGGCCATATCGGCCATGCCAAACGACGACGTCCAGACCAGTTCCTGATCGGCGATCACCCCGACAACGACCCCCGGCATGCTCTTGGCAGTCATCTGACCTTCCATCCAGGCGGTGAACAACCGCTGCGCCCCCTTGATGTCAGCATCGTCGGCCCGGGCGACAGAGAGGAGGAAAAGGGATAAAACGATCGATCGGCACATAGACGTAGATTACACTAGGCTCGTGAGCCTTCTGCTATCCGACCTCGAACAGCGCGTCCTCGGCACCATGATCGAAAAAGACATGGCCACGCCAGAGTACTACCCGCTCAGCCTGAACGCGCTGACTAACGCCTGCAACCAAAAGAACAACCGCGAGCCGGTTACCTCCTACGACGACAGCACCGTCGAAGAGGGCCATACCCTGCTCCGCGAGAAGCGCTTGGCGGTGATCATCACCGGCAGTGGTCGCGTTCCCAAATTCGGCCACCGGGCGCAGGAGACGCTTAACGTCACCAACCGCGAATTGGCGCTGATCTCGGTCCTGCTGCTCCGCGGGCCGCAGACCTTGAACGAACTCAAAGATCGCTGCCACCGTCTCCATAATTTCGAAGACCTAGACGCCGTCGAGTCCGCTCTCAAGAAGCTCATCGATCGCGAGATGGCCGTCTTCATCCCGAAGCAGACCGGGTGGCGCGAGCCGCGCTATATGCACCTGTTCGCCGGCTCCGTAGACGTCGCCGCGCTGGCCGATGCGCCAGCCGCCAAGACCGTCGCCCCCAGCAACGACCGGATCACCCACCTCGAAGTCCAACTCGAAACCCTCCGCGCAGAACTCGACTCCCTGCGCCAGGAATTCAACGCCTTCCGGACCCAATTTTCATGAGACTCCTCGCCGGCCTCCTCACCGCCGCCGCTCTGTTCGGACAGGGCAAGGCCTTCATCCTCGAGAACTATACGAAGTACGAGTATCGGGTCCCGATGCGGGACGGCAAGCGCCTCTTCACGAGCGTCTACATCCCCAAGGATCAATCGCAAAAGTGGCCGATCCTGATGAACCGGACGCCGTATACCGTCGCGCCTTACGGCCCGGATCAGTACAAGGAAGACCTGGGGCCATCGACGATCCTGGGCAAATCGAAGTACATCTTCGTCTACCAGGACGTCCGCGGCAAGCACCTGTCCGAAGGTGAGTTCATCAACATGACGCCCCACAAGGCGGTGAAGACCGGGCCGAAGGACGTCGACGAAAGTTCGGACACCTACGACACGATCGACTGGCTGACCAAGAACCTGCCGAACAACAACGGCAAGGTCTGCACCTACGGCATCTCCTACCCCGGTTTCTACACCGCCGCCGGCATGATCGACGCCCATCCAGCCCACGTCTGCGCCTCGCCGCAAGCCCCGATTACCGACTGGTTCACCGGCGACGATTTCCACCGGAACGGCGCGCTGTACCTGCCCCACGCTTTCAACTTCCTCGGCGGATTCGGCAAGGCGAGACCGGAGCCGATGCTGCCGCCCAAGCGCGAACCTTTCGACCATGGCACCCCGGACGGCTACAAGTTCTTCCTCAAAATGGGGCCGCTCTACAACGCCAACGAGAAGTACTACAAGAACCAGATCGCCTTCTGGACCGACATGATGAAGCACGATACCTATGACGAGTTCTGGCAGTCGCGGAACCTGCGGCCTCATCTGAGGTCGATCAAGCCGGCGGTGATGACCGTCGGCGGTTGGTTCGATGCCGAGAACCTCTATGGTGCTCTGCAGGTGTATAAGAACGTCGAGAAGGCTTCGCCGGGGACGAAGAACATGCTCGTGATGGGCCCGTGGCGGCATGGCCAATGGGCGCGGGAAGACGGCGAGTCGCTGGGCGAAGTGAAGTTCAACGCCAAGACCGGCCTGTACTACCGCGAGTTCATCGAGGCCGCTTTCTTCGACTTCTACCTGAAGGGCAAGGGCAAGATGGAGCTGCCGGAGGCCTACGTCTTCGAGACCGGGACCAACGTGTGGCGGCAGTTCGCGCAGTGGCCTCCGGCCGAGGCCAAGCCGATGACGCTTTCGCTGAACGGTAACGGCGTGCTGGGCCGCGCGGCGACGCGCGACACCGGCTTCGAAGAATGGATCAGTGACCCGGCCAAGCCCGTACCCTACATCGAAGAGGTATCCAATCGGATGACCCGCGAGCACATGCTGGACGACCAGCGCTTCGCCGGCACCCGACC
>JBKJLJ010000235.1:0-12522 GCA_046597015.1 Bryobacteraceae bacterium | reverse complement strand
TAATCCCCGACCCGTCCGCAACGCCGTCGCCGCATCGCGCGGCGCCAGTCCCGGACCGATCTGCGCCGTCCATTCCGTCGTAACCGGCTTCGTATTCATCCACGTCGGGTGCGCAATCTGCAGGGAACTCCACGCGTACATCAACACGAAAAGCATCGAGAAGATGCCCACCGTCAAATGCACATCCCGCAACACCGGGTACAGTTTCCGTTTCATTGCAATCTCCAATAAATCAACGCAAACGCCCCCGTCCCTAACACCGCCGCCACGAACGCCCCTCGATGCGACAACCGCATCGTTAGCCACAGGAGAATGCCCGTCATCGTCATCCCCAGCAAGCTCCAAATCGCCAGCTCGTTGTACCAGATCCAAGCCCGCACCCGCAGATCCGTCACCGGAGCCCGCGTCGTCGTCGCGTGAATCCGATTGAGATATTCCAGCACCGGCACCCGCGTCTGTTCAAAGGTCAACTTGTCGTCGAACACCACCACCCGGGTCAGCCCGTTCACTTCGAAGAAGTCCACCTGCAGCCGCCCCTCCGCCGTCCGCTTCAAAAACTGCTTCGCTACTGGATTCGCCAGGGCGCTGGCGAACTCCTTGCGAATCCGCTCGGCCAGCTCCGCGTCGTCCAAATCTTTCGGTGTCACAAACGCGGTCTCCCACCGCCGCGCCTCCGCCTTCGGTCGATCTTCGAATTTTGGCTCGAACGTGGCGTGCAGCCCCACCAAGCCAAAGACGACCAAACTCGTGAAGCTCAGCAAGCTGAGGTAGATATGTATCTGCTGAATCCAGGCCCGCATATAATCTAAGGAAGATGCTTCCCAGGTTAGCTTGTATTTTCTTTTTGCTCAGCAGCGCTTCGTTCGCGCAGAGCGGCACCATTCAGGGTGTAGTTAAGGATCCGACCGACGCGGTCATCGCCGCCGCCCAGGTCTCCATCGTCAACCTCGATACCGGCTTCCGCCGCGAAGTGCCCACCAACGCCGAGGGTTTCTACACCGCCCCGACGCTCCCGGTCGGCCGCTACAAGCTCACCGCCTCCAAGGCTGGGTTTGCCAAATCCGAAGTCCCCGAAATCAAGCTCGACGTCACCCAAACCGCCCGTATCGATTTCCAGCTGAAAACCGGCACCGTCACCGAAAGCATCGAAGTCTCCGCCGCTGCCGCCCAGGTCGACTCCGAAACCACGACAGTCGGCCAAGTCATCGACAACAAGCGCATCGTCGAACTTCCTCTTAACGGCCGCAACTTCCTTGACCTCGCCGCCCTTACCGCCGGCACCATTTCCGCCCGCGGCGGTCGCACCGAAGACGAAGGCGGCTTCTCCGCCGGGGGCCAGCACGGCTACCAACTCCAGATTAATATCGATGGCGTTGACAACTCCTCGGTCTCCTCCGGCGGCCCGCTAGGCTACGAAGCCCAAGCCGTCAAACCCAGCGTCGATGCCGTCGGCGAATTCCGGGTCGTGACCAACAACCTCTCCGCCGAGTTCGGCAACCGGATGGGCGGCCAAGTCTTCGTCAATATCAAGAGCGGCACGAACCAGATTCATGGCACCGCGTTTGAATTCCTCCGTAACTCGGCCATGGACGGCACCAACTTCTTTGCCAACCGCAGTGGTGCCGCCAAGCCCACGTATAAACAGAACCAGTTCGGCGGCACCGTCGGCGGCCCGGTCATTAAGGACAAAACGTTCTACTTCGCCAGCTTCGAAGGCACCCGCACTCGTCTCGGTCGCAGCTTCAATTCCACCGTTCCTCCGCTCGAAGTTCGTGCGGGAGATTTCAATCGCATCCGCCCGGTCTTTGACCCCGCGACCACCGTCGGCACCCCGGCCAGCTTCACCCGTATGCCCTTCCCAGGCAATATCGTCCCCCTCAACCGTTGGGACCCCCTCGCCGCCAAGCTCATTAATCTCTATCCGGTCCCCACCGATAACTCGAAGCTGGCCAACAACTACTTCTACTCCCCCACCGAGTCCAACGACGTCGATACCTACGATTTCAAAGGGGATCACAACTTCAACGACCGCAGCCGCTTCTCGGCCCGCTACTCCCGCCGTGACAAGGACCGTTTCGAACCCGGTCCTCTGCCACTTCCCGCCGATGGCGGCCTTGCCACTACCACCAAACTCGCGAGCCACTCCATTGCGGCCACCCACTCCCAGACCATCGGCACCTCCGCCACCAATGAGTTCCGCTTCGGCTGGACTCGCACCCTTAGCGCTTTTGACGTCCCGTACGATAAGAGCCTGTTCGCCGAATATGGCATCAAGGGCATCCCGACGGTAGGCCAGGCCAACTCCAACAACCACGGACTTAGTCGTTTCACTCCCGCCGGCTACGCTGAACTCGGCACCCGCAGCTTTTGGCCCAACGTCAACAATCTCGATCTGTTCCAGTTCACCGATACCGTTTATAAGATCATCGGCAAACACAACGTCCGTTTTGGCGGCGAATTCCGCCGACAAAACATCTCTCGTCTCGCCTCCCGCTTCGCGCGCGGCCAATTCGCCTTCAATCGCGAGTTCACCGCCAACCCCGCCAACCGCGGCGCGACCGGCGATGGCCTCGCCGAAATGATGCTCGGCCTCGCCTCGGGCGGAACCATCGGCAATGAAAACGGCGAAGACCTGTGGTCGAACACGCTCGCCGCCTACCTGCAGGACGACTGGAAAATCACCCCGAAACTCACTCTTAATCTGGGCGTCCGTTATGACATCTTCTACGCCCCCACGTTCGTTAACGACAACGTCACCAACTTCGCCCTCGACCTCACGAACACCGGCCCTAACGCCCGCCTGCAGCAAACCCGGCTTGGCATCGGTAACTGCGGCTGCCGCAACGACAAAAACAACTTCGCCCCTCGCGTCGGCATGGCGTATCGCGCCAACCCCAAAACCGTTTTCCGCTCCGGTTTCGGCGTCATCTATGCGCAAGCCGACGCCATCCAAACTCAATGGGCCCGCGGTCAGAACCAAGCCCCCGACTTCGTCGAAATCGGCTTCGGCACCCTCGACCGCATCAACTCCCGCTTGATTCTGAAAGACGGCTTCCCGGCCGTCCAACTCCCCGCCACCTCTGTGCCCGGCCCCGCCCTAGTGGGGGTTGAAGCTTCGCAGCCCTTCCTTCCCACCCAATACTCGCAGCAGTGGTTCGCCGACATCCAACGCGAACTGCCGTTCAACACGGTCCTCACCGTCGGCTACAACGGCAACGGCACCCGCCAAATGCTCAGCGCCGTCGATTTCAACCTGCCTTACGATATCGCTCCCGGCCCGACACCTATCCCTTCGCGCCGCCTGTTGCCCTTTTATAACAGCATTAATCGCCAACTCCCCGTTGGCCGGCTCAGCTACAACGCTATGACCGTCAAACTCGAAAAGCGCTTCTCGAAAGGACTCACGTTCCTGTCCGCCTACACCTGGTCCAAGACGCTCGACAATGTCGATGAGAATCTGAATAACGCCGGTGGCGGCGCCGGGCTCAAGCCCTGGGATCGCAATCTCAACCGCGGCCGCTCCCTCACCGACGTCCGCCACAACTACGTCTTCAGTTCGAACTACGAACTGCCGATCTTTAAGGGCAATCGGATTCTGGGCGGCTGGCAGGTTGGCGGCATTCTGAGCCTCCGCAGCGGCCTTCCGTTCACTGTCAGCACCTCCGGCGGCATCACCAACGCTGGCGGCGCCGATCGTCCCAACCGCATTGGCTCGGGAGTAGCCTCCAGCCCCACCATCGACCGTTGGTTCAACATCTCTGACTTCGTCGTCCAACCGAACTTCACTTACGGAAACTCCGGCCGTAACATCCTCAGCGGCCCCTGGCTCCGCAACATCGATTTCTCGTTGGCGAAGACGTTCGGGATCACCGATCGTTTCCGTCTGCAGTTCCGGGCCGAGGCCTTCAACGCGACGAACACGGCTAACTTCGCCGTGCCGTTCGCGAACATCTCCAACCCCCAAAACGTCGGCACCATCAATACTGCCGACGAACCTCGCCGGGTGCAGATGGGCCTAAAGCTCCTCTTCTAGAGAGTCCGGTAACCCGAACGGGGTCTCGCCCATCGAGAGCAACAGGCTGTGTCGCAGCTGTTCGAGGGCCTCGAGTCTGGGCTTCACGGCCAAGGTGAAGCCCAGACGTTCGGCGACCGGCCGCAGCATCGCCGCATGATCGTTCCGGCTCACCGCCAACGATTTTGGCAGATGGCCAGCGGTTCCCACCGCCTTCAAGAAGCCCGCCCAGAGCGCCGGCAATCGTGGTCCATGCGCGGCGCTTGCCTGCAGCGCATGCGCAGTTCCTCGCTTTGCATCCATCACGGCGGTCGCGCAGAATATGCCCTTCCGCTCCGACTTCTCCCCCAGCATGGCCGAGGCGCAGAACTGCCCCATCTCCCAATCGCCCGCGTTTCGTAACGGCTTGCCGGGCCAATCGGAGGGTGCTTCCCACCGTTCGGCGGGCTCGTCCCCCGGGTCCAGCGGCACCTGCTGAAACATCAGATGGCCTTCGGAGTCCTCGGTCAGGTACGGACAGAAATCGGGGTCCGGCCAGAGCTTTGCTCCGTCGATTCGCTCCGCCATGGTTAGAAAGCGCTCCAGGATCTCGAGGGCGCGCGCCAACTCACGACCCTCGGCGTCGTTGACGTGCCAGTCGTGAAAACCAGGCCGGCTCGAGGAAAACTCCGGGACCTTCCGGCCGCGCACCTTCGGCACACCCAATGCCTCCAATAGCGCCTGGTCCGCCGCCCGCAAATCTTTGCGTGCCGCAAAACGAACTCGGATCAAATCATGGCTCTCGAGCGCCTCCCCATGCCATTCAAACACCTCGTCCATCAGATTGTTCAGATACCGCAGGCCCCGCTGCCCCCGGTAAACGGTGACCGATCGAAACTCGCCTAACGCACCCGTCGCCTGGACGTAGAGCACCTCTGTTTCGCCCGCCAGGGCGACGATCCGTTCCTCCGGCAACCGCGTCCAAAACTTCATGTCGTCTAAGCGCTGCGACACCGCCACCAGCCGTTCGGCTGTCACCAATTCGAGCGACGGTTCGCCCGCCAATTCGTTTGCAAAAAACATACTGGATCCATTATGCAGAGAGCGGCCGACCGTTGGCGGTCAAAACTCCCGGCGCGCTGCGATTGTTTCAAAATAGATTCATGGCCAGCGCTTTCGAAACCGAATCAGAGCTCGACGAATTCATCTCCCAATTTGTCGCTGGAACCCTGCCCAAATCGGCGTGGACCCACGCTGCTCACGTTGCCGTCGCCGCCGCCTGGAACTGGGAAAATCCCGCTACGGCCCTCGACCGCCTTCGTGCGGCCATCCCCCGCTACAACGAAGCCACCGGCGGCCAGAACACCGAGGACGCGGGCTATCACGAGACCCTCACCTGTTTTTGGGTCGAGCGCGTCGCCGAGGCCATGCCAATTACTGAGGGCTCGCGCCTGGACGCGGTCAGCGCGGTGGTGGCCCGCTACAGTCCCTGCAGCGGGCTTTTCCGCGACTACTATTCCTTCGACGTCGTCCGCTCCCGCGAAGCACGCCGCCAATGGATCCCGCCCGACCTACTTCTCTAGACGCAGCGACTGGTGGCTGACCAGTTGCCACTGCCCGCCCTTCTTGGCGAACACGTGTGTGAACGCCAGGTGGTTGGTGCCACCTTTGCCGTCGGTGGTGTAAGCCACCATCGCATCGGCATTCACGACCGCGGCACTGCCATAAACCCTCACCTTCATCTGGCCATACTTCACCGAAATGTACTTCTGCTTGCCGCTTTTCATCGATTCGATGTAGGCTGCTTTCGAGTCGACGAGGCCCGTCGAATGCAGGTAATGGAGGTCATCGGCCAACACGATGTTCAAGGCCGCAAAATCGTTTTTGGTGATGCCATCGGCCCAGGATTGTTCGGCCTTCTTTACATCGTCTTCGGCCCCGGCAAAGGCCACGGCCGCCGCGATCACGGAAATCAGGAAAATACGCATACGGCCATTATGGCGTGATCTGCCCCAGCACCACCGCCCGCTTCGCCCCGGTCGCCGAAGGCAGATTACCCGGCTTCCGCAGCCACGTCTGCCGCGCCAGCATCGCAAACGCGACGGCCTCTTTGGCCATCACGGGAATTCCGAACTCCGCTGTCGTCGTTACCCGCGTCCCCGGCAGTAGCGCCGTCAGGTGAGTCATGATCATCGGATTCAACGTCCCGCCGCCCGCCGCGATCAACTCGTCCGGTGCCGAAACCGAAGCCGCAATCGACGCCGCCGTCAAAACGGTCGCCGTCGCCATCAGGTCCAGCAGCGGCACCTGGGTCGCCAACAACGCGGCCACAAACTCCCGGCCATATTGTTCCCGCCCACAGCTCTTTGGAGACCGTTTTTTAAAGTACGGTGCAGCGAGCAGGTCGGCCAGTAACGCTGGATTCACCTGCCCTTGCCGCGCCAACTTCGCCCCCCGATCATAAGTCTGCTTGCCTTTGGAAACGACCCACGCCAACTGGTCGATCACCATGTTCCCCGGCCCCGTGTCGAAGGCTACCGCGTCCTGGCCCGGTTCGAGCACGGTGACGTTGGCGATGCCGCCGATGTTCAGCGCCACGCGCCGTAGCTTTTTATGGCGAAACAGCAAGTCGTCGACAAAGGGGACTAACGGTGCGCCCTGGCCACCGGCCGCGATGTCGCGCGGTCGAAAATTCGATACGACCGGCTTCCCCGTCCGCTCGGCCAAAATGGCCGCTTCGCCCAACTGCAAGGTGCAGCCCTTTTCGTGAAACACGGTTTGCCCATGGCAGCCGATCAGGTCGACGGGTGTCTTTAACTTTCCGACGGCCTTGGCGTAGAGCTCGCCGAGCCGAAAGTTCCAGCGGGCGATCTCGGCCGTATGCGTGGGCGCGTTGGAAATGCTCAGCAGCCCGTCGCGCGTGGCTTGCGAATACGGCACGTCGACGTGTTCGACGAGCGTCCAGGTACGCTTCGCAAACTCGACCACCGCCACGCTGATTCCGTCGAGTGACGTCCCGCTCATGATGCCTGCCACTCGCATCTACTGCAGCTCCTTTTGCAGGGTGGCTAGGATCTGCAGCGCCTCGATTGGCCGCAGCTCGTCCAGCTTCAACGCCCGAATCCGTTGGGCCAAATCGCCGGTCACCGGCTCGAACAAGCGGATCTGCATCGGCGCCTGCTTCGGCGCGACGACGGTCTCTTCCACCTGCTCGTGCACCGCCAAAATCTCGCGAGCGCGCTCGATCACCGTGGCCGGCAGCGCAGCCAATCGCGCCACTTCAATGCCGTAGCTCTTGTCGGCCGCCCCGGGTTCAACCCGGCGCAGGAAGATGATCTGGTCCCCGGCTTCTTTCACCGACACGTGGAGATTCGCGACGCCGCGCAGCCGTTCGGCCAGCACCGTCAGTTCGTGGTAGTGCGTCGCAAACAGCGTCCGCGCCCCGATGCGCTCGTGGATGTGTTCGACGACGGCCCAGGCCAGCGCCAAGCCGTCATAGGTCGCGGTCCCGCGGCCGATCTCGTCCAGAATGATCAGGCTCTGCTTTGTGGCGGTGTTCAAGATCACCGCCGTCTCGGTCATCTCGACCATGAAGGTGCTCCGGCCGCGCGCCAGATTATCAGCGGCGCCAATGCGCGTAAACACCCGATCGACTACCGGCAGCGTGGCTGATTGCGCCGGCACGTACGAACCCATCTGGGCCAGAATTGAGATCAGCGCGGTCTGGCGCAGGTACGTCGATTTACCGCCCATGTTCGGCCCCGTAATCAAGCCTAAAAACTCGTGGCCGGCGTCGAGGGAAACATCGTTCGGAATGAACCGCTGGGCGTCCCGTTCGGCGAGCTTCTCGATGACCGGATGCCGTCCGGCGACGATCCTAAGTTCTCCGCTTTCGGTGAACGCCGGCCGCACGTAACGGTTCTGCGCGGCGACTTGCGCTAGGCCGGCCGTCAGGTCGAGTTCGGCTACAGCGTTCGCCGCCAGCCGGATCCGCTCGGCCTGCTCGGCCGCAAAGCCGCGGACGGCGGTGAAGAGTTCCCGCTCAATCGTCAGGATCTTGTCCTCGGCGTCGAGGATCTTGCTTTCGAGTTCCTTCAGCTCCGGGGTTGTAAACCGTTCGGCGTTGACGAGCGTTTGCTTCCGGTCGTAGTCGGCCGGGACCCGGTCCATGTTCGCTTTCGAGATCTCGAGGTAGTAGCCGAAGACGTTGTTGAACCGGACTTTCAGCGACGTAATTCCAGTGCGGGCGCGCTCCCGGGTCTCGATCGCCGCGATGTACTGTTTCGAGTTCCGGCTGATGTCGCGGAGTTGATCGAGGTCGGCGGAGATGCCGTCGCGGATGGTTCCGCCGTCGGTCAGGTTCAGCGGGGGATCGTCGGCAATCGTCGTCAGAATCCGGTCCCTTACCTCGGCTACTTCGTCGAAACGGGGTTCGCCGACCAAGCGGTTCAGCGCCGGAATCCTGGCCAGCGAGTTGCCCAGAGCCGACATTTCTCGCGGGGTCGCCGTGCCGAGGGTGACTTTGGCGAGCAACCGTTCCAGGTCAAGAATGGAGCCGAGGACCTTGCGCAGTTCCGTTCGCAAAATCGTGTCGGCAAGCAGCGCCTGCACGGCGTCCAGGCGAGCCTCAATTTCCGCCCGCTGGACCGAGGGTCGCAGCAAGCGCCGGCGCAGCAAGCGCCCGCCCATGCCGGTCATCGTCTCGTCCAGCACGTGGACGAGCGTCGACTCCTTCGATTCGCCCGCGAACAAGGGTTCGATCAATTCGAGGTTTCGGACGGTCACCGCGTCCAGCACCATCGCCTCGTTGCGGTCGAAGTAGGTTGGCCGGTCGAGATGGCCGAGCGCAGATCGCTGGGTATCGCGCAGGTAGTGCAGGACGGCTCCGGCCGCGCCGGTTGCGAGGGGCTTATCGCCGAGTCCGCAGCCATCGAGCGACAGCAACGAGAAGTGCTCCCGCAGCGTCCGGCTGGCGTAGTCGGTGTCGAAGATCCAGGCTTCGAGGTCGGTCCGCGTTCGTACCCCGGCCCACTCGACGCCGGTCGCCGCGAGCACCTCGCGAGCATTCAAGCTTTCCAGTTGCGGCGCGATCTCTTCGAGCGGGAGTTCGGTAGACCGGAACTCGCCGGTCGAGACATCGACGTAAGCAAGGCCCGCCCGATTGCCCTTACGGAGCACGGCGGCCAGATAGTTGTTCTCCCGGCTCCGCAGCATGTTCGCGTCGGTGGCGGTGCCGGGGGTGATGATGCGGGTGATCTCGCGCCGAACGATTTTCTTGCCTGGGCTCGGCGGTTCCATCTGCTCGCAGATGGCGACGCGAAAACCCTTGGCGATCAACCGGACGAGGTACCCATCGGCGGCGTGATAGGGAACGCCGGCCATGGGGATAGGTTGCTCGGCGTCCTTATTCCGCGAGGTGAGGGTGATCTCGAGTTCGCGGGCGGCGATGACGGCGTCGTCCATGAAAAGCTCATAGAAATCGCCCATCCGAAAGAAGAGCAGAGCCCCGGGAACCTGCTCTTTGATGCTGTGGTACTGCCGCATGAGCGGCGAAATTTCGGTTGCCATCCCTATGCGTAAATTCCGCGGAGCTTCACGGCGAAGGCAACCCGATCGAGCGCCAGCATGTACGCCGCGGCCCGGTTGTCCACTTTGTGATCGCGGGCGTATTGAGAGACGTCGCGGAAGCTTTCGACCATGATCTCTTCGAGGCGCTGGTTGACGAGTTGCTCATTCCAGAAGTAGCCCTGCCGGTCCTGGACCCACTCGAAATAGGAGACGGTCACCCCGCCGGCGTTCGCGAGAATGTCCGGAATCACGAAGATCCCGCGGTCGCGGAGAATGCTATCGGCCAAAGCGGTCGTCGGGCCATTGGCGCCTTCGCAGAGGATTTTGCAGTTGATCCGCGGAGCCGTCTCCTGCGAGATCACATTTTCTTTCGCGGCCGGCAGCAGGACGTCGCAGTCCAGAAAGAGTGCTTGAGTCGCCGAAAGGTTGGCTCCTTCGGCGAAATCGAGAATGGAGCCGGTGGCCTTTTTGTGCTTCATTAAAGCTTCGATGTCGAGGCCATTTTGGTTGTAGACAGCGCCGTCGACTTCGATGATCGCGATCACCCGAATGCCTTCCCGGGCCATTAGCCGGGCGGCCATACCGCCGACGTTGCCGAAGCCTTGGATGACCACCCGGGCCTTTGTCGGAGGGATGTGAAACCCCTTGAGAGCTTCCTTCGTGACGAACAGACAGCCGCGGCCGGTGGCTTCCGGGCGGCCCCGCGAACCACCCAGGTTGAGCGGCTTGCCGGTGACGACGGCGGTGGTCGTCTCCCGCTTGTGCATGGAGTAGGTGTCCATGATCCAGGCCATGGTCCGCTCGTTCGTATTCATGTCCGGAGCGGGGACGTCCTTCTCTGGTCCGATGATGTCGATGATGGCCGAGGTGTAGCGGCGGGTGACGCGTTCGAGTTCGATCTCGGACATGATATTGGGGTCGCAGATCACCCCGCCTTTGCCACCGCCGTAGGGCAGATTGACGACGGCGCATTTCCAGGTCATCCACGACGCCAGCGCGCGAACCTCGTCGAGGGTGACATCGGGGGCATAACGGATGCCTCCTTTGGCGGGTCCGCGGGCGATGGAATGTTGGACGCGATAGCCGGTGAAAACCTCAATGCGGCCATCATCGAGCACGACAGGAATCGCTACGGTGAGTTCTTTTGCTGGGGTCTTGAGCACCTTGCGCAGGCCGCTATCGAGGGCTAGCCGATCGGCGGCCTGGTTGAAACGGATCTCGGCGTTACGCCAGGGGTTGAATTCGTCTGAGGAGTGATCAGTGAGCATGGGGCCTTGGGCCTATATACTGGGGGCTTCGGACACTATTATGCCATTGGTTCTTCGCCTCCTCCCCCTGATGCTTGGCAGCGCCCTGCTTGCGTTTTCCCAGCCCGTGATCGGCCCGGCAGTGAGTTCGCTGCCCGATGGCCTCGTTGGCAGCTCTTACTCGTTCGCGTTTAGCGCGAGCGGGGGGACGGCCCCTTACGCCTTCACGCTCGGCAGCGGAACCTTGCCCGGGGGTATTGGGCTGTCCACTAACGGATTGTTGAGCGGTGCGCCCAACGGCACTTTCAACGGGGCGTTTAGCGTGCAGGTCAGAGATGCGGCGGGGCTGACGGCGGCTCGCACAGTTTCCTGGCGGATTCTGGGTCCGCTGTCGATTGTGACGGTCGGATTTCAGTCGACGATCTTTGGTAACAACTTTTCCCAGTGCCTTTCGGCGCAGGGCGGAACGCTTGTCGATGGTGCTTCAAACGGCACGTGGAGTGTGGTGGGCGGAGCGCTGCCGCCGGGCATTACCGTCAACAGTCGATCGCCGAATTGTGGCCCGGTAGGCAATCAGAGCGGAGCGTTGTCGGGCATCCCGACGGTAGAGGGCATTTATCCGTTCACCCTGCAGGTGGTTGATACGCTGGGCCAGATCGCGCAGCGCCAATATACTTTGACGATTCTGAGCGCGGGGCCGATTACGGTGACTCCGACGCAACTGGCCTTTACGTGCCAGGTGGGCGGGAGTTGTTCGGTGGGGGCCTTCGGGGTGAACATCGGCTCAGGAGGTGGAACGCTTTCCGGCTTAAATGTCTCGGTTTCGAGCGCCGGCGGCAACTGGCTGCAGGTGACCGGCTTGAACACGAGCACGACGCCAGCCTCGCTCCAAGTGTTCGTCGATCCGGCCTTTGTGACCACGGCGGGCGTATTCCAGGGCAGCGTTACCATCCGGGCGAACGCGGCGGCAGCCGTGACGATTCCGGTGACGCTGACGGCGGTCGGTCAAGTGACCTTGAGCGTATCCTCGAGCCAGTTCAGCTTTACGGTGCCCGGACCGGGCACGGCGCCCCCGGCGCAGACCTTCACCGTGACGAGCAGCGGGCCGAGCAATATCCCGATCGCCGTGAACGTTACCGGCGGCTTTCCGTATGTGGTGGTGACGCAGAGCAGCGAGCAGACGCCGGCGGTGATCACGGTTCGGATTAATATTACGGGGTTGCCGCTGGGCATCACCCAGGGGAACATTCAGATCACCGGGAAAGCGACCAACTCGCCGCTGAATATTCCGGTCTCGATCGTCTCGAATCCCCCGAGCGTCCTGAGCGTATTCCCGCAGCAATTGGCGTTTAACTACGCCACCGGGAGCCCGTCGCCGCAGGCGCAGGGGCTCAACATTAGCAGCACCACTCCGGGCCTGGAGTTCACGACGACAACCACGCCGAATACGCCATGGCTCGTGGTGGCGAACACGGTCACGCAGACTCCGGGCCAAGCGGTGATCGCCGTGAACCCGGTGGGTCTATCGCCGGGTACCCGCACTGGTTCAGTGATCTTTACTCCGATCAACGGCGGCGGAGCGATCGCGATCCCGGTAGTGTTTACGATCACGACCGCGATCTCGAATCTGATCCTGAGCCCGCCGCAGTTGAACTTCAACTTTCAGATTGGGGGCGGTGCTCCGCAGGAACAGACCGTCGCGATCAACAGCACCTC